>CAZIWQ010000212.1:0-8823 GCA_964542355.1 uncultured Armatimonadia bacterium | reverse complement strand
CGCCGGACACTCTTGTCCGGCATGGCCGCCCGTCTCGGTACGCCGGACACTCTTGTCCGGCATGGCCGCCCGACAAGAGTGTCGGGCGTACCGACCCACAGACAACACTGCGATAGGAGACAACCATGCTCGCGCAACGCTACATCGACCGGATCCGCCAGATGCTCGACGAGGTCGAGCAGTCGCAGATGGACAAGATCGAGCAGGCCGGGCAGATGATCGCCGACAGCCTGGCGGACGGTGGCGCGTTCTTCATCACGCCCATCGGCCATGGCACAATGCCCGAGCTCTTGCACCGCGGCGGCGGGTTGGTGTGCCTGCGCGGCTTCAACCCGACGTGGAGCGTGCCCGCGGATGTGGCCGCCTGCCGCCGCGGCCGCCCGCGTGAGACGGAGGTCGTCGCGCAGGATGAGATGGCGCTGGCGGCGGTGAAGTCGTCCGAGATCCGCCCCGGTGACTGTGTGCTGGTGGGATCGGTCTCCGGGCGCACCGCCTCCGCCGTCGCGCTGTCGCTCGCCCTCAAGCAGTGCGGCGCCACCGTCATCGCCCTCGTGGCGTTGGACTACGCGTCACAGGTGCAGTCGGCCCATCCCAGCGGCAAGCTGCTCAACGAGATCGCCGATCTCATCATCGACATGCGCGTACCGTTCGGCGATGGCTCGCTCGACGTCGAGGGCCTGGGGGCTCCGGCGCTGCCGCTGTCGGGCGTAGCGCAGGCCACAATCTGCTGGTCCGTGTGCGGTGCAGTCATCGATCAGATGCTGGCGAAGGGCCTCACGCCGGGCGTCTACATGAGCGCCAACCGCGAGGGCGGGCCGGAGTACAACAAGGCGCTACAGGAGCAGTTCGACGAGGTGGGCTACTAGCAGTGCCACCGCACCTGGTGCCAGTGCCCGCATTCGGGGGAGGGCACACGCTACGGGCGCCCAGGAGGGGCCGGACCGCGATGGCCTGCGGCGGGGGACGAGCCGCAGTCGCGTAGGCCGACCGTCCCGGTCGGCGGGGAGGCGTGTCGAGCGGGACGCTCGACCTACGCGGCGGCCGCACATGACGCGGCCGCCGCCTTGCGGGATCCGGCCCCCCCAGGCGACACACCACCCGTCGCCGCGCCAAAGCGCGGTTGTCGTACTAGCCCCCTCCTGCCGCCAGGCGCGCCATCAACGTCTCCCAGTTCTCATCCGAGAACTCCGCCGGCAGCTCGATGCGCCGGCCTTCATACACGGACTTCTCCGCCGCAAACAAGGCCTCGAACACGGGCTGCTCGATCGCCAGCCGGGTGCGGTGCGGCACGCCATCGCGCAGCATCGCCACGACGCCCCGCGTCAGCTCCCGCTGGCCGAGGTTGTGGTTCTCGGAGTCAGCCTCGTGCCGCCGCGGCTCGGACATGCCCGCGGTCTGGTACCAGTAGCTGGCGATCTGGCTCATCGACAGCGTGCCCTGCGTGCCGGTGAACTCGAGGTGGCAGTTGAAGCCCCGCGCATCCCCCGGCGTGCCGACGGCCAGGGGGTCGCAGTCGAAGCACACACGCACGTTCCCGGGGAACCAGTACTCGGCCAGCAAGTGCTCGGGGGCGATGTGCGTCTGCTGGTAGCCCTCATCGCTGCGCCCGTAACCCATCGCCCACACAGCCTCGGGCTGGGCCTCGTTCAAGAAGCACAAGAGCCAGTCCATCAGGTGCGGGCCCATGCCCATGAGATTGCCGCGCGTGCTGCAGCGCACGAAGTACAGATCCCCGAGGCGCTCGTGGATGATCTCGTGGATCTCACCGCTGGTAGCTTCGGGGAAGTAGCGCCGCTGGCTGTTGGTGAGCACTTGCAGGCCGGACTGCTGCTGGATCTCCGCCAGCCGTCGCAGCTCTCCCGGCCGGACGGCAATGGGCTTCTCCAGGATGACGGCCCGCACCCCGGCCGCGGCACACGTCTCCACCTCCGCCACGCGGCGCGTCGGGTTCGTCACGATGTGCACGACATCCGGCTGCACCTCCGCCAGGGCCTCCCCGAAGTCCTGGTAGACAGCCGGGATGCCGAATTCATCGGCGAAGGCCCGCCCGCGCTCGGGATCAAGCTCGCAGCAGGCCCCGAGCTCCAGCCCCTCAACCTCCGGGTAGACAATGGCGTGCCAACGGGCACGCGCCCCGCAGCCCAGCATCAGTGAACGGTACATGAACGACTCCTTCTGCTGCCGTCCGACGGGCCCCTACCACCGGAAGCCCGCGGCCTTGCCCTTCTCGGTACTGATGACCGCCAGGGGTCCCTGCGGCGTCTGCAGCACCCGCAGGTCCACGGGCTTGCCGTCTACCTTGCCGCGGTGCCCGATCTCGCCCTTGCCGTTCAGAGTGACCACGCTGCCGTCCTCACAACCCGCCATGACCTCCGTGCCGATCACCCGCACGACCACCGGCGGGCTGGGCATCTGCCGGCTCCACAGCCGCTTCGCCTGATGGTCCAGCGCCACGACCAGCCCCGCCGAAATCCCCACGACGATCTCTTGCTTGCCGTCGCCATTGATATCCCCGACAGCCATCATCCGCAGATTGGCGCGCGCGGTAGGTACGCCGGGACCGAACTGCGCGTTGTACAGCGCCGCCCCGCCCTCATCGTAGATCGTCACGCGGTTCCAGGTGCCGTTGATCGCGGACACGACCTCCCGCCTGCCGTTGCCATCGAGGTCCCCGAGGTAGTTGTCCTCGCGGTTCATACAGTCCCAGCCGGCGACGTAGGTGTGCTTCTCCGGGACCGCATCGTAGCCGGAGCCCGTGCGCGCCAGCGACCTGCTATTGACGATCGCCATGTTGGCACCATCGTTGTGCCAGCGGGCGACGAGGAGGTTCTTGCTGCCGTCGGGCGCCTCCACCAGCAGGAACTTGCGCCCGGGCCCCCAGAATACGGGCAGGCGCTTCACGAGCTGTCCCGCCGGATCGAGGATCTCCAGCGTGCAGGCGCTGCCCACGAAGGCGCGCTCTTTGCCATCGTCAAACGCCCCGCTGGAGAGCCCGTAGACGCCGGGATGAGCGGACTTGAACCAGTACTGCTTGCCCGCCTCGTAGACCGCCTGATCCATCACCGACGTGAACTCCCACTTGCGCCGGCCCTGCTCGTCGAACGCCACGACCTTCTCGTCGGCGCAGCCGACCAGCAGGAGCTTCGGTGCGGCCCACCAGTTGAGCGCGCGCACCTCGCCCGCGAGCTCCAGCTTGCGGACGATCTGGCCGGCGGCGGCGACGATGACGACGGACTTGCCGACCGGCACGGCCAGGGCGTCCCCCTCCGGTCCGGGGATGACAATGCCCTCGCCGGGCTTCCCGCCGAGGTCGGCGGTCGCGGCGGGCTGCAGGTCCGTCGCCGCCACTGGCGCCGGCCGGGCCTGTTCCGCGAGCTGCGTGGCACGGAGGCGGCGGCCCTCCGCGACCAGCTCTGGCAGTTGTGCCGTCAGCGGCTTGAGCACCGGGGTCGCGGGCGTCGCCTGGCTCAGCACGTGCCGCCCGGCCGGCAGCTCGAACAGCGTCAACCCGTTCTCCCCCGGCGTGCCTGTGAGCTGCTTGCCATCGCAGCCGACGGCGGGGCTCTGCAGGGCGAGCCCAACCTTCACGAGCTTGTCCGTGTCGAGGTGCAGCACGCCCCGCTCGAAGTCCCAGTCCACGTCTACCGGAGCGTCGGCGCGCACGAGGGGGAGGTCGATCCCCGCCCGGGTCAGCGCGTGCCCATACAGGTGCTTCTCGGTCAGGATCGCCAGCTCGGCGTTGCTGCCACGGAACTCGCCCGCGAACACGACGCCCGCCTCCGGGACAGCGAGGGCGGCGGCATTGTCGGCGATGCGCAGACACGCCACCCCGTCGTCGCGCCCGGTGCGGTTCTCGCTGAGGAGCGTGAAGAACCGGCGGTGCTGGCCGCTCCTGGCGGGACCACGCCAGACCATCTCGGTCACGCCGCCGGGCTTGACCTCGAGCACGTCGGCGGGTCGCAGCTCGCAGGTCACCTGGGGCGCCGCGGCCGGGGCTCCCACCGGCTGGACCTTCACCCCGAGGAGGCCGGCATAGCAGCGGGCGGATTCGGGGCGCTTGCCGACGACCTCCAGCTTCAGGGCGTGCCGGCCGGCCGCGAGCTCCCTCTCGCCCAGCGGCACGCGCTGCGTCGCCACGGCCGGCGCGTAGTGGTCAATCTGATCCGTGACGGCCTTCCCGTCGAGGTATAGCTTGACGAACCCCCGGTCATTGTAGTTGAGCAGCTCCACGAAGACCTGCCCCTTCGTCGCCTGCTTGAGCTCGAAGGCCATCTCGACCCACGTGCCCGGCGCGGGGGCTTTCAAGAGCAGCATGCTGATCGAGGACAGCTTCGACAGGAGCTCTTCCGGCGTGCCCGGGCCGCAGGTCAGCGGGGCCTGCAGGGCAGGGAAGTCCAGCCAACCGGCGGGCAGCTCGCTCGAGTAGCCCTTCGTGCGCAGGGCCTGCGCCTGCGGCTGCCAGGCCGCCCCGGGCATCTCCCACGTCGTCTCCAGCTTCACGTTCTCGCTGTCGGTGCGGAAGGTCAGGTCGTCTACGACGACCGCGTAGCGGCCGGTGCGCTGGGCCAGTGAGCGCCGCCAGTTCGCGAAGGCGAGCCGGGGAACGTCACCCACGCACACCGCCATGCCGCCCAGCACGTCGTGGTGCCGCAGGGCCCCGTCCATTGCCACCTCCGGCTCGACCATCCCGTCGGCGCTGGAGAGTACCTGGTTGTGATAGCCCTTGAGCAGCGTGGTGCCGTTCAGGCGCAGCTCGAGGATGTCGTAGGTGTGATAGGGGTTGCGCCCGGCGCCGTTGTAGCCGTCCATCAGAATGTAGTCGCTGCTCGGACCGAGGCCGCTGCGGAAGCTCCCCCAGCGGAACGACTGCTCCTGCAAAATCCCCGTCCCGCGCGACTTCCACATGTCCTGCGGCATCCAGTGGATCGTCCACTTCTTGACGAGGTCGGTGGGCGGTGTGGCCTCCTCCTGCGGGCCGGGCCAGAACGACTGTCCCAGGCGGAACATGCCCTGATCCATCGTGATGCGCTCGCGGTACCACAGCCAGCGCCTGTCTCCCATGACATGGGCGGCCTTGTTGAGCATGCTCAGCGATGACGCAGTCAGCCCCCAGTCGTTCACCAGGCCCGTGCACAGGATCTCCTGCGACTCCATGCAGTGCTTCAGGTTCGCCATCACATCCGGATCGCGCTTGCCGGTGAAGAGCAGGTAGTCGAGCATCGGGTCGTAGTAGGACGTGAACCAGAAGAGGTGGTCGTTGTAGCCGGCCATCCAGTAGGTACGCTTGAGTGCCTCGAAGTAGTGGTCGCCGGCGTCCAGACAGCGCTGCCAGACGGGGGACGGGTAGTCCTTGTTGAAGTAGCGTCCCAGGGCATACAGCGAGAAGGCCGCCCAGTCGCCGTGCCGGTCGCCGATGGTGGCGCGGGGGGTGGTCAGGGTGTAGACGCCTTCGGCGACGCGGTGGGGCAACTGCCGCGCGAGGGCGTTGGTGATCTTCAGGCGCTGGGCGTCGGTCAGGTCGGGGCTCTCCTCGATCAGGTCCCACAACAGGACCATCATGTGCGCGGCGTAGTGGTACGGGCCGGCCAGCGGATCGGTCTTGATCTCGATCCGCTCGCCGTCGTAGTCTTCGATCTCCTTGATGGCCTGCCGGTCGGGGAAGCTCAGCCGCAGGAACTCCTCCAGGCTGTGGCGGTCGCCGGTCATGTAGTAGTTGGCCATGTGCTTGGAGATCATGTTCCAGCCGAAGTAGCCGGAGCTGCCGTACATCTTCGAGGCTTCCCAGATCTCCATCTGCTTGACGTCGGTGGCCGGCTTGTACTCCGGGCTGAGCTTGATCTCGGCGAGGTAGCCCACGGAGAGGCGACCGGGGGCTGCCGCCGCCGCGCCCTTGAGGCGAGCGATCAGCACGGCCGTCCCCGCCGCCACGCCGGCAGCATCGCTGCCACCGACGAAGATGACGTTCCGGCCGTCGCCAAAGGGGCTGTGCAGCGTGCGGACGACATGCCCGCCCGGGCCGGGGTACTTCAGGTCCAGGAACGTGTAGCCCATGTCGTAGAGCTTGCTGATGGCCACATTGGTCGAGCGGTTGCCGAGCAGGATGAGGTTCGTCTGCAGCGGGATGGCCGCCTGCGGCGCGTCATCGGTCACGACCGGCACCGCGACGCCCGTCACCTCCGCGACCGCCTGCTGCAGGGCCAGGCCCTGGGCGGCATGGGCGGCGGGCGCGACGATGGCGATCTGCGGCTTACCGCCCTCCACCAGCCAGGTGGTCAGGTACAACTCCTTGAGCTTGTCATACTGCGGCACGACGGGTTCAGGGATCTGTGGTCCGGCAGGTTTGGCAGGCACGGGCGGGGCCTCCACTCCGGATTGTAGTCGCACATCGTCCACGATGACCTGCGGGGTCGGGTCACGGTGGCAGTACAGATAGATGGTGGCGGTCTGGGAGTCCGCCGGAGCTGTCATGTAGGCCTTGACCTCGCCGAAGCCGGTGTCGGGTGCGGCCAGCGGGACCTGCACATACTTGTCGCTCGGCTGGAAGCGCATCTGCAGTTGCGCCCCGGCCGTCGTGGCCTGCCCGTTGCGGGCGGCTTTCACGGTGACGCAGTAGGCCACACCGCCCTGCACCGGCACGTTCTGCGAGACGCCGAGCTCCGCGGCCGGATTGGCGTCATTGATGAGCAGGCCCTTGCCGGTCGCGCCATCGACGAGCGAAAGCTGCTGCCCCGGCTGCCCGCCGCCGTAGCGGGTCCAGCCCACGGGTACGCCCTGGTTGGTGAGGCCCTCGTCGAACGAGGGGTTCTTGAGGGGGACGTCCTCCGCGGCGAGCAGCGGCACGGCGCAGATCGTCGGCAGCAGCAGCAGCGCAAGCGTGCGCATGGGGACTGACCTCCATATCGGGGGGGGCAGAGATGTCTTCCAGGATCATGCGAGCGTGTCGCGAACGCCGGGCACGTGCCGCTCGTGGCCTTCACGCATGTGGGCGCGGCTTCCAGCCGCGCCAGTGATTCGCGTGAGCGGCATCCTGTAGGAGCGGCTTCCTAGCCGCGACTTCCCACGGGACGAGATGAAAGCGCCCCAGTGCCGACGGTCCGCGCGCATCGCCACACCCATCGCGGCTGGAAGCCGCTCCTACAAGGGACCACTGGCTGTGGGAAACCGGCGCGGCTGGAAGCCGCGCCCGCAGAGCTCCCGCGATGGGCTCGCGCAGTACCGGGGCCGTCGGCCCCCGCGGCCTCACTGGTCGCCGGACTGCCCCCACCCTCCCAGCACCAGGCGGAACACGACGCGATACCACTGCTTCTGCGTGCCGAGGATGCGATAGCCGATGAACGCGCACGTGCCGACCGGCCCGCCGGCCTGGGGGCTGGCCTCGGCCCGCACCGGCAGATCACACACGACGACCGGGATGAAGCTGAAGGCGGGGCTGAGCCACTTCCTGGCCGGCTCGCGCACCGACCGCACCTCGACACAGTAGTTCCCCGGCTGTGAACGCAACACGGCCCACACCAATCGGCCCTGGCTACGCATCTCACCGCCGGAGGTGGTCTCTGCGGGGATCCGGCGCCGCGTCGCCAACTGCCGCAGGATCTGCGCCCGCCGCTCGGTGTCGATCCGCCGCTCGCCGGTGTCCGCCGCCGGTGCCACCAGGTCATCCGGCGTGATCACTTCGTCGGGGTAGGCGGAGAGCCACAGGGCCTCGCAGGCCATTGTCGCCGCTCCGGCAGCGGGCTCGGCGGGGGCGTCGGCGCTCTGCTTCTCACGGACGACCAGCAGCTCGCAGCCCTCGACGACGTACTCCGTGCCGGACAGCAGGGGGGTGAGGCGCTGCTCGTCAAACCGCCCGTCGACGATCGCCGTGCCTGGCAGCGGGGCTTCCGATGCAGTGCCGCGTGGGGGGGCCGGACTGGTGCCGCCGCCCGCAACGGGCACGGACGTCGATGCCCGGGGGCCCACGCGTGGCTCGCCCGCGAGGCTCCCGGCCGGCGGCGGAGGCGTCGTGATCTCGATCCGCCGGATGAAGTTCTCCGGCGAGAAGTCCTTCGTGCCCCCCAACGGGAAGGCGTGCGCCCGCCGCGTCATCCCATCGGGGAGGGTGACGCTGACCGTGGAGCAATGGAGCAGCCAGGTCGGCTGCCCGGTCACCCGCGTCCCATCGCGGCGCGTCACGACAACGCGGGTGATCAGCCACCGCGGTTCGGACGCGGTGCCCTGCTGCTCCCAGTCCACATCGACGCTGGCGACATCGCGCCCGGCGATCGTGACTTCACCATCGCCTGCCCTGAGGCGGAAGGCGCCATAGTCCGTCTGGACGCTGCCGACCCCGGAACCGAGAACCACCCCGAGTTCGGCGACCTTGATGGCCCCCGTAAGGGCCGCGCCGCTGCGAAGCGTCACTGTTCCGCCGAACAGTGGCGCCGCCTCCTGTGCCCCGACCCGGCCGGACAGTTGCAGGAGCAGGCCACCGACCACGATGGCAACTGCAGTTACCCCCGGTCTTCGCTGCATGCTTCCCACCTTCCCCCAAGTGACTCGTCAGGCGTGGTTGTGCGGTCACCCCGGCCCTCTCCCGGTGGGAGAAGGAGTCCTGCGCCCTCGTCGCCGCAACCCGCAGCAGGGGCGGCGCGTGACGTAGACGCCCGCGACGCGGTTCCCGACAGGCTCGTGAGCATGTGGGTGGCGTGGCCCCCGCGACTGCACCCTCACCAGCGTGCCGGCGGCGTGTGATAGAACTCGCGCGCGAAGGCGATCAGCCGCGCCACCATCGCCTCGAACACGGTCGCACCGAAGTCGGCGGAGGCAACGGTCGGGTCACCATAG
>CAZIWQ010000211.1:0-8827 GCA_964542355.1 uncultured Armatimonadia bacterium | reverse complement strand
GACATCCTGGCGCAACAGGTGACAGTCGGTATGCCGGCCCGTATCGGCCTCCTCACCATTGACCTGTGCATCACGGACGCCATGACCCTCAAGGACAAGCGCCAGGTCGTGCGCAGCGTGCTGGAGCGCTCCCGCCAACGGTTCAATGTGGCGGCCGCGGAGGTGGGGGCGCTGGATCGCCCGCGTCGCGCACAACTCGCCTTCGCCAGTGTCTCCAACGACGGGCGCCACACCCGCGAGGTGCTGGAGGCCGTTCTGCGAGCGGTCCACGGCGAGCCACGCGCCGTCGTCGAAGACAGCGCGATCGAAGTGCTCTGACCTCACCCTTACTCCCATGCCTACTCAGCGACAGTTGCGCGTCAATAACCTGCTGCAACAAGAGATCGCCGACATCATCCGGCGCGAGATGGAGGATCCGGACGTCGGGTTCGTGACGATCACGGGCGTCGATGTCACGGTCGATCTGCGCTTTGCGAAGGTGTTCGTGAGCGTGCTGGGGGATGACAAGGACAAGCGGCGGACCATCCGCTCGCTGGCCCGGGCCGCGCGCTTCATCCGCCGTCTGCTGGGCGACCGTCTGACCATGCGCCGGATCCCTGAGCTGTCGTTCCGCCTGGACGAGACGGCCGAGCGCGCGCAGAAGATGGCGCAGCTTCTGCATGACATCGCCGAGGAGAGTCCTCACCGCGATGAGCCGGCCGACTAGCCCGCCCGCCGTGCCCGCAGGCCCGTCTCCTGCCGAGCTGATCGCCCGTGCGCTGGCCCGTGCGGGGCGCCTCCTGCTGCTCACCCACGAGCACCCGGACGGTGACGGGCTGGGGGCGATGCTGGCCCTGTGCGACACCCTCCGGCGTTTGGGCAAGCATGTGGATGGCGCTCTGCTCGAGCCGTGCCCCCACAAGTACCACTACCTCCCCGGCGCTGACTGCCTGCTTACCATGCCCTCCGCGGCCGACTATGACTGTGCCGTCGCACTCGACTGCGACGGTGAGCGGCGCCTCGGTGCGCTCCAGCCGGCATTCCGGGCCGCCCGCCAGACCCTGTGCATCGACCATCATGAGGCGGAGGACACATTTGCCGACCTGAACTGGTGTGACGGCACGCAGGCGGCCGTGTCGCTGATGGTCTACGACCTGATCGGGTGCCTGGGGGGCGCGGTGACGGAGCAGGCGGCGACGTGCCTGTACAGCGGGATTGTGGCCGACACGGGCGTGTTCCGCTTCCGCAACACGTCGGCGCGGGCCCTCAGCGTGGCCGCGGCGCTGGTGAGTGCGGGGGCCGACCCGAGTGAGATCGCGCGCCGCGTCTCAGACCAGATCCCGGTCGCGAAGGCACGCCTGCTCGGCCGAGCGCTGGAGGGCGTGGCCTGCCACGAGAACGGGTCGATCCTGGTCTCGGTGCTCGAGTTGGCGGACTTCGCGCAGACGGCCGCACTGCCGGAGCACACCGATGGTCTCATCGATGACCTGAAACGGATTCAGGGCGCAGAGATCATCATCCTCGTGCGCGAGCAAGCGCCCGCGGTGTGGCGCGTCAGCCTGCGCTCGATCGGCGTCGACGTGGCGGCGATCTGCCGCCGGCTGGGGGGCGGGGGGCACCGCCTGGCGGCCGGGTGTGAGCTGACGGGACCGCGGGCGACGGTGGTGGAGCGGCTGCTGGCCGAGAGCGTGCCCGCCCTGGAGGCGCCCCGCGAGCCATGAATGGTCTCCTCAACGTACTCAAGCCGCCGGGGATGACCTCGCACGATGTCGTGCGCGTCGTCCGCAAGCTCACGGGGGCCAAGGTGGGCCACACCGGCACGCTCGACCCGTTGGCGGCGGGGGTGTTGGTGCTGACGGTGGGGGGCGCCACGCGGCTGACGGACTTCGTCACCACCGCGGACAAGGCGTATCGGGCCGAGCTCATCCTCGGCCTCGAGACGGATACCCACGATCTGGAGGGCACGGTCACTCGCCGTGCCTCGGCCGCCGCCGTGACGCGCGAGCAGGTGCTGCATGAGCTCGGAGCCCTCACCGGTGTGATCGAGATGGCGCCCCCGATGTACTCGGCGGTGAAACATGAGGGGCGCCGGCTCTACGAGCTGGCGCGCGCGGGGGCCGAGGTGGCGCGCGCGCCGCGCCCGGTGACGGTCACGCGCTTCGAGCTGGAGCAGTTCGCGAGCGGCGACGAGGCCCGCTGCCTGTGCACCATCGAGTGCTCCAAGGGCACGTATGTGCGCAGTCTCGCCCAACTGCTGGGGGAGCGGCTGGGTTGTGGCGCCTGCCTCGGCTTTCTGCTGCGCACGGCCCACGGCCGCTATTCGGTGACGGAGGCGGTGACCCTGGAGGAGCTGGCGGCCTGCGATGCCGCGGGCCGTAGCCGGGCCCTGATCCCGATGACGGCGGCGGTCCCGCAGTTCCCGCAGGTTGCCGTGGAGGAGAAGCAGGCGGCCGCGTTGCGGGAGGGGCGCGCGATCCCGCACGCCACTGACGTGCCCGCGGGCACCATGGTGATGGTAACACTGGCCGAGCAGGCCGTCTGTCTGGCCGACGTGTCGTGCGAGCGCGACGGCTCAACCCTGCGCCCGCGGCGCGTGTTCTGACCGACCGAGAAGAGCGGCCGAGAAGTCGTTGTGAGGCCGCGACGCTACGCTCAGAGGCCCGCAGAAGCCACTCACAGCCGTCTCGCCGGTAGCGACGCGGCCGGAAGTGGCCTCTTCGGCCGGGTCTCGAGAGGACTAGCGATGGAGCTCATTGACGGGCTCGCGGCGCCACAGCTCAAGCGCACTGAACGCGTGCTCGCGGTGGGTGCCTTCGACGGTGTGCACCGCGGGCACCAGCGGCTGCTGGGGCATGTGTGCCGCACGGCACGGGAGTACGGGGTCGAGTCGGCGATCATGACCTTCGAGCCGATCCCCGCTCAGGTCTTCCGCCCGGAGGGCCCGCATAACGTGCGGCTCACCCTCGCTGACGAGCGCGCGCGTGAGCTGGTCGGCCAGTGTGTCCAGACGGCGGTGGTGGTGGCCTTCAGTGACGCCTTCCGCGACATGCCGGCGGCGGACTTCGCCCGGGAGGTGCTCGTCGAGCGCCTGGGGGTCGTGGCGCTGGTGGCGAGCAAGACCCACACCTTCGGCCGGCATGCGGAGGCCGACGTTCAGCGCATCACGGAGCTGGGGATGGAGCTGGGGTTTGAGGTGCACGTGCTGCCGCCGATCCTCGTGGACGGGCGGCGCGTGAACAGCAGCGATATCCGGCGGCTGCTGTGGCACGGCGACGTGACGGGCGCCGCCGCATGGCTCGGGCGTCCCTTCGACCTCGCCGGCGAAGTCGCCCCCGGCCGGGGGATGGGCAAGACCCTGGGCTTCCCGACGGCCAACCTCGCGCCCCGGCCGGAGAAGCTCGTGCCCGGCGACGGCGTCTACGCCTGTGCGGCACGGGTCGAGCGCGCGGAGGGCCCGCCCGGAGCGTGGCTCCCCGCCGCAGTCAGCATTGGCCACACCCCCACGATCGGTGACCAGGGCCGTGTGATCGAGGCGCATCTCATTGACGCGGACGACCCCGACCTCGGGGGGGCTGCGGTTCGCCTGCTGTTCCTCAGTCGCCTGCGCGAGCAGGTGCAGTTCGCCTCGGTCGCGGCGCTGCGCCGGCAGATCGCCGCTGACGTCGCGACGGTCCGGGAGCAGTTTGGCGGTTGGGCGCACTAACCCCGCCGCCGGCCTATCCCCCTTGCCCCCCTCCCCACGGGGAGGGGGTTGGGGGGTAGGTCGCCGTCCTGCCGTTCCCTCACCCCACGCCCCCGCCGTTGCCCCGCACCCACTTGCACTTGCCCTCGGCCAACTCGCGCATGACCTTGCGTGTCTCAGGGCCGTAGTTGTTGTAGTCAACACATTCGAGGCTGATGCCGTCGGCCCCCTCCTCCCACGCCATCTCCATCAGCCGCGCCGCGATCTGCGGCTGGCTGAGTCCGGTGACCTTCTGGTAGGAGGGCATCCCGCTGCCGGAGAAGTCGTAGGCGCGGACGGGCCACAGGACGCGGCAGTGGCCCTTGGCCAGTGCCATCACCTCGCGACAGCGCTTGCGGGTGCTCTCCCAGGGGTCCTTGCTGTCGAAGCTGACATAGTTGATGACGAGGGTGTCGATGAGGCCCTCGCGAACCCAGGTCTGCCAGTCGACACCGCGGCTGATGAGCACGGAGTCGCTGGCGGGGTCGGCGTCGAAGACGCCGAGCATGAGGTCGATCTTGCGCCCGGAGGCATCGAGGCGGGCGCGTAGCTTGCGCAGGTACTGCGTCACATATCCGGCAACATGCCGACACCACGCGGGGTCACGGCCGTCGGCCGGGGGCTCCGTGCCATATTGCTTGCGCCAGCTTGCCACCGCGGGGGCGACGAAGTCGTCGGCCGGGGTCCAGGCGCCATTGCGGTACAGGTCGATGAACAGCGACTGGATGCCGCGATCGACCATCTCGCCGACCAGGTCGAGCTTGTGGTTGACGACCTCGTCATAGGCGAGGCTGCAGCGTCCGGGCCACGGCTGCCCGTCGCGGGAGGCACTCCAGAACTGGGGGTGGTCGAAGTTCCAGCCCCCGATGGTCCAGTTGATCCAGTGCGTCTCCTCGAACGGCCAGTGCACCCCGGGCCGCAGGCCGCGCCGGAGCGACTCGTCCATGGCGTAGCGCAGGATGTCGGGCTCCGTGTCGCCGTAGCGCACCCACCCGTAGATCGGTTCGTTGCTGGGGATTCGCCGCTTGTCGAGCGGTGCGGTCTGGTGCGTGCTCTCCACGCGTGTCTGATAGCGCATCGTGGAGCCGGCGCAGTTGCGCCACAGGATCGTGGTGGTGCCGACTTCCTGTACGTGATCGAGGATCGCGCGGCAGCCCGCGGCCGTCTCGGTATCGAACAGGTACTTGCCCTGCTCCTGCACGGCGGCGAAGTCGAAGTGGTCGACCCACGCCGCTACCTCGAACCGGGGGGCGGCGGCGGCCGGGCTGAGGGCGGCGCAGGCGCAGGTCATCACGAGGGCCCCCAGGGCGAGCAGTGTGGTTCTCATGGTGTGCATTCCCCTCTTCCGGTCGTCACGGCTGCATCAGTTCGCGCAAGGAACCGACAGGACCGTCGGTGGAGGCCGGGACTCCGGCGTAGATGGTGAGCTCGTAGAGCCGGCCCATGAGCGGGAGGGCGCTGTTGTACTGAGTGCCGATGCGGAGCTGGCGGGGGACGGTGTAGGCCAGCCGAGCCCCTGCGCCGATCGACGCCTGGCGGACACCGTCGATCGAGAGTGAGACCACGCCGTTGGACCGCCGGACCCCCTCCAGCCGCACCTTGCGCCCGACCGGCAGAACGGCGTCGGAGCGCGCTCCCACGTACTGCAACGTCGTGGTCCGCGAGTTGAACCAGACGTGGTTCTCGTCGTCGAGGTAGAGTTGCCATCCCAGGCTGCTCTCCGGGTAGTCGCCGACCGCCAGCATACGCAGGGCGTCCGTGTGCTTGTCGACACTCACCGTCGCGGCGACCGTGAACGACCCCGTGCCGAAATCGAACCCCTTCGGCTGTGGGACGGTGAGGTAGCCCGCGCCCTCGAACTGCAGGCCGCCAGCGATCGCCGGGACGCGCCCGACCTGGGTCACGTCGTTCCCCTTGCCGGAGAGGTCTTTCAGCCGCTCGTCGGCGGGACGATCAAACGACAGGCGCAAGACCTCGACGAGTGGCTCGGCGGCCTCGCCCTTCAGGGGTGCATAGGTCACTGCCGGCACTGTCAGTCGATAGAGCTGGTACTTGCCGCTGACGTTGTTCTCATACACGAGGGTCTTGGAGTCGGGGGACCACGCCGGGCTGCGGGAGTTCCCGGGACCGGTGTCGAGGCGGGCGAGCCCCGCGGCCGCGAGGTCGAGCAGGTAGAGGCCCCAACCCGGCTCCCCCGGACGGAAGCCCGTGCACGCCAGGGACTTCCCGTCCGGCGACCAGCGCGGCCCATAGAGGACCAGGTGGGGGTCCGCCGGCGTGTAGAACCTGCCGGGGGCCGTGAGACGCGCGATGCGCAACGTCCAGTTGGTGCGCAGGCCACCGTAGAACCCGTACGCGAACAGCGTGCCATCGGGGGAGAAGGTGGGCTGGACGAATCCGACATCGTTCTGGTCGGCGGCGAGCACGGTCTCCGGCGTCCCGCCAGTGGCGGGCACTCGCTGCAGGCCCACTGCCTCGGCCTTCAGCCCTCGCGTCGACGAGAACCAGACGAACTTGCCGTCGGGAGAGAAGGCGGGTACGTAGTCGCGGACGAGGCCACCCGTCAGCCGCTGCGGCTCCCCGCCGGCCGCAGCGATCGTGAAGATCCCGTAGCCCTCGGTGATGCCCTGCACCGCGGTGCGCGTGATGTGCCCGAAGCTGTACGCCACGGTGCGGCCGTCGGGTGACCACGCGGGGTAGCAGGCATTGCCCGGCCCGGCGACGAGCGCGGTCGTCTTGCGCGAGGCGACGTCGAGCAGGTACAGGTCAAGCTCGCCGCGGCGCTCGGACTGGAACACGATCTGGCGCCCATCGGGCGACCATGCCGCCTCGGTGTCATTGCCCGGCCCGTCGGTAAGGCGCTCTGGCGCCGCACAGACGGAGACGGCAATCAGCCCTATGAAGACCATCGGGAGCCCGTTGACCAGACCAGTCATCGCGGTCCCCTCCCTTCGACTCGTGACAGGTTACAGGCTGACTTCCACGCCTCGGCCGGCGAGGTACTGCTTGACCTCCCGCACCGTGAACGTCCCAAAGTGGAACACGGAGGCCGCCAGCACTGCGGCGGCATGGCCCTCGGCAACTGCCTCATAGAAGTGCGCGAGCGTGCCGGCGCCGCCGCTGGCGATCACCGGGAGCCCGGTGGCATCGGCAATCGCCCGCGTCAACGGCAGGTCATAGCCGGCCACGGTGCCATCCGTTGCCTTGCTGGTGGGGAGGAGCTGCCCAACCCCGAGCGCCGCCATCTCGCGGGCGAACTCCACGGCGTCCTTGCCGGTGGCCGTGCGCCCGCCGTCGATGTAGACCTCGCGCTGCGACGGCAGTGCCGGGTTGGCGTCGGCATCGATGGCGATCACGATCCGCGCGGCCCCGAACTGCGCCACCGCCGCGGCCACCATCGCCGGGTCGCGGTAGGCGGCACTGGAGATCGAGACACAACTCGCGCCGCAGTCGAGTGCCTGCGCCACGTCGGCACAGGACTTGATGCCCCCGCCGACGGTAACGGGAACGTCGACGACCGCGGTCACCCTGGCGAGCACGTCGAACATCGTGCGCCGGCCTTCGACGGTGGCGGTGATGTCGAGGAACGCAATCTCGTCGGCTCCGTCGGCACAGTAGGCCTGTGCCGCCTCCACCGGGTCGGCCGCATCGCGCAGCTCAACGAAGTGCACGCCCTTGACGACGCGGCCATCCTTCATGTCCAGGCACGGTATGACTCTGACAGTGGCCATTGCAGCGTTCCTCTCGCGTGGGTTGTCGAACCGGCACGCCGATCACTATACTGTGTGCCGCGGGGTCTGTCGAGAGGGCGGTTCGCCCCCCGGCCCCGGCGGCCCTCCCGTGTCGCGATCAACTGCCGTTGTCAGGAGGAATCGTCTTGGATACCGTACGCATCGGCGTCATCGGCCTCGGGGGCCGCGGGCGCTACTTCGCTCGCGCCTTCGACCGCAACCCCCGCTCGGAGCTTGTTGCCTTCGCCGACCCCAACCCGCGCGTGCTGGCGATCTGCCACGACGCCTGGGGCGACAAGGTGCAGGCCTATGGCGACTACCGGGAGCTGCTGGTGCGCCCGGACATCGATGCCATCGTCGTGGCCTCGCCGGATCATGCGCACCACGAGAACGCCGTGGCGGTCCTCGAGCACGGCAAGCACTTGCTGCTCGAGAAGCCGATGGCCCAGACCATCGCCGACTGCGACGACATCCTCACCGCCTGGCGGCGCGCCGGGACGCTCTTCATGATCGGCCTCGAGCTGCGCCACTGCGTCCTGTTCGAGCGCATGTGGGAGATCATCCGCGACGGGGCCGTGGGCGAGATCAAGCTCGGGTGGGCGGTCGACAATGTCTCGGTCGGCGGGCAGTATTTCTACCACGATGTCCAGCGCCGCAAAGCGCATACCCGCAGCCTGATCCTGCAGAAAGGCGTGCATACTATCGACCTGCTCAACTGGTTCATGGGTGGCCACCCGCGCCGCGTGTACGCGGTCGGCGGGCTGAGTGTGTTTGGGGGAGAGGCGGATAACGACAAGCGCTGCCGCGACTGCGCCGACCGCGAGACCTGTCCCTACTTCGTCAACCACGAGCGCTTCGTCATGGACTACGGGGCCACCATCCAGAAGGACGACCGCTGCGTCTATGCGCAGGAGGTGGATGTCAACGACAACTCCCTGGTCACCATCGAGTATGACAACGACACGCGCGGCAACTACATGGAGTGCCACTTCACGCCCGAGTACACCCGCGAGTTCACGTTCATCGGGACGCGGGGGAAGATGGAGGCCCTGTACAACAACGAGGGCAACTTCCTGATTCGGGTCTCATACCGGCACTCGGATCACATCGATGAGTGGCGGCCGGTGTTCACCGGAGGGGGGCACGGCGGGGGCGATCAGCGCATCCTGGAGCACTTCCTGGACTGTGTGCTCAGTGGTGAGCAGCCGGTGGCGGACGTCTTGGCGGCGCGCGACAGCACGGCCGTGGGGGCGGCCGCCGAGGAGAGTATCGAGACCGGCCTGCCGGTGGTGATCCCGCCCAGCCCCGGGGGCGCGACCTGACCGGGCGGGACGACGGGACGACGACGGCTAAGGAACAGGATGGACAGGATGGGACAGGATGAACGGCAGGGGGG
>CAZIWQ010000210.1:2532-8836 GCA_964542355.1 uncultured Armatimonadia bacterium | reverse complement strand
CCGGCGTCACCCGCACATGGCAGACCCGGGTCGGCCCGGCCGGCGGCGCAGTGAAGGTCAGGGCGACATCCCCGTCCGCCCGCGGGCCGACGGAGACGCGGTCATCCGCGAGTCCCACCGGCCAGCGCTCGCCCGGGAACTCCACACTCAGCCGCACCGCCCGCTCCTTGACGCGGCTGTTGCGCACCCGCAGTGTCGTCCGCCCCTCGGTGCCCGGCCCGGCATAGACCGTGCGCCGATAGGGAGTTAGCAGCCAGCGGTTCTCCAGCAACGGGAACCACGACGTTAGCTGCGGCGTCCAGCAGGCGAGGTCGCGGTAGAGGTCGTCCGGGCGCCAGCGCGTCACCCCGTCGATCTGGATGACCGCTTTGCCCTGCTCGAGGTGCAGTCGCCAGGGAGCATGCGCACGCGCGGACGAAGCGGCGAAGGTGTGCTTCGCCTCCCCGTCCGTCACAGGGATCGCGGCCAGCGTCGCGCCCGTAGCGTCATGGACCGTGACTTGCTGCAGCGCGCGGGGCAGACCGGCGAGCTCCATGGTGAACTCACCGCTGCGCGGCGAGAAGCACACGTCACAGGGATGCTCCTCGCGCAGCAGGACGATGGGCTCCTCGTGGGCGCGGTCGCGATGCCCGCGCGAGGTCTCGAGCACGTACTGTGGGCAGTTCGTCCACAGGCCCCAGATGATCTCATCGCCATAGCGGTCGTTGGAGACGGTGATGTTGAGGCCGTAGACGCCGGGACGCGGGACCTGCGCGGTGAGCCGGGCCCGCTGCGGGGCACCGACACCGCTGCCCTTGGCACCCCCGGCGCAGGGGATGGTGACATCCTGCAGGACGGAGCGATCGGGGGCAACGAGGATCGCCCTCAGGTCGCTGGGCCGGCCGCTGCGGTTGCGGTCGCGCTTCTCCACCTCGATGGTCAGCTCGCCCGGTTGAGAGTAGAAGTATGCACCCCCACACCCGCCGATGCCCCAGGTGATCTCGTGTCCTGCGGTCACAGGTATCCCTCCTGCGCCCTGCGGCTGGGCCACAGCCATCCCGCCCGCCAGCAAGGCGATGAGCATAGCAGCATCTCTCATGGTTGTCTCCTCGAGGCGGCGGCGCCGTTGCCGTGCCGGTGTGTGGGGCAGGTTTTCGAGCCTGCCACCGTTGCCGTTGCCGTGGCCGTCCTGTTGGGCGGGGATCCCGCAGAGCGGGACCCCGCCGGTGTTGCCGTTGCCGTGCCGGTGTGTGGGGCAGGCTTTCGAGCCTGCCGCCGTTGCCGTTGCCGTGCTGTGGTCGTGGTAGGAGCGCTCCCCCGAGCGCGACCGCGCCGCGCCCACCCGCGCTATGGGCACTCCCCCGGAGGCCAATGCAGCTATCGACAGGCAGGTTTGCCGTTGAGGCCGCGCGGACCTTCGCCTCGCGGGGATGGCCCGGCCGGAGAGGAGTTGGTGCCGGCCGAAGGTGCGGGCGGTGCGAGGGCGAATTGCCATGGCGCGTGTCGGGGACGAGGGGCCCGGCGCGGGATGCCCGGCAGACGGCAACGACGAACGGCGCGACCGGGACGGTCGCGGTCCCAGGGAACGGCACGGCAACGGCGGCGCGCCACAGGTGCGCGCCCTACAACGGCGAACAGCACGGCGGCAGGGAAGGCCTGCCCCACACGACGACAGGCAGCACTCACATACTGCACGACAGGAGACCACCAATGCCCTCACTCACTGCCGGAGCTGCTCAGGTTGACATCACCCCGGGCCTGGGCTGCCATCTGATCGGCTACTTCAATGACCGCATCGCCGCCAACATCATCGACCCGCTCCAGGCCAAGGCCATCGCTCTCTCCGATGGCGAGACCACGCTCGGGTTCGTCATCTGCGACCTCATCGTGGTCCCCACCGAGGTGGTGGACGCCGCCAAGGCGCTCATCACTGAGCGCACCGGCATCCCGGCGGGCAACCTGCTCATCGCCGGCACTCACACGCACACCGGCCCGGCAATCAGCGGTGCTCTGGGCACACCCGCGGAAGAGGGGTACGCGGACTGGGTCGTGTCGCGGATCGTCGACGCCTTCATGCTGGCACTCAAGCGGCTGCAGCCCGCGCAGATGGCCCATGGGGCCGGGTCGTGCCCGGGAGAGGTGCACAACCGGCGCTGGCACATGAAGGACGGCACTGTCAGGATGAACCCGGGGCACCAGAACCCGGAGGCGCTGCGGCCGGCCGGGCCGACCGACCCACAGCTCGGGCTCATGGTCCTGCGCACACCCGCCGGCGTGCCCATCGCCGCGCTGGGCAACCTCAGCCTCCACTACGTCGGCGTCCGCGAGGACCACAACGTGGTCTGTGCCGACTATTTCGCCGCCTTCGGTCGGTCACTCAACCGCTGCGCCGGAACGAGCTTCGTCTGCCCGCTGGCCAACGGCACGTTCGGCGATGTGAACAACATTGCCGCCGCCGACCCGCCTCGGGTCAGCTCCGGCATCACCTTCGAGATCGAGCGTGTCGCCAATGTGGTCGCCGGAGAAGCCTGGCGGGTGTGGAGCAGCCTGCGGGAGGATGACTTCTCCGGGGACGTGCCGCTGGGCGCGCAGCTCACTCACGTCACCTTTCCGGCGCGCTGCCCCTCGGAGGAGGAGCTCGTTGCGGCGCGCGCGCTCTACGAGAGCGGCGAGAAGTGGGACGACACGGAGTGGATCTATGCGCGCGAGCTCGTCCTGTGTGCCGAGATGCCCGCCGAGTGGCCGGTCCCCATCCACTCGCTGCGCATCGGCGACCTCGGGATCGTCGGCCTGCCCGGCGAGGTCTTCACCGAGATCGGGCTGGACATCAAGGCGCGCTCGCCCTTCGCCCAGACGATGAACATTGGCATCGCCAACGGCACCGTGGGGTATGTGGCGACCGACCAGGCCCTGGCCGAGGGCAGCTATGAGACGCGCCTGTGCCGGCACGTGCGCGCGCCGCAGGGCACGGGGAAGCTGTGGGCCGACACCGCCGTGGCCGGGCTGGAGGCGCTGCGCTAGCCGCTCTTCGACAACACCTTGGGGCTCCGCCCCAAACCCCGCTGGGGGCCACAGGTCCCCAGGCCCCGTTTTGCGCCCCCTGGCGGCGCGCACACGACGCGCGCCGCCAGGGGGCGCCGGACTCCGAGAGCGAGCGGCGAGCAACGAGCCGCAGTCGCGTAGGCCGACCGTCCCGGTCGGCGGGGAGGCGTGTCGAGCGGGACGCTCGACCTACGCGGTCGCCGCACACGTCACCCGTGGCGGCGGTCTACTAGACCCCGAAGATCCGAGCCGCGGTTGCCCCCATGATCAGCGCGCGGTCGCTCGCAGCCATGTCCGCGTGATCCATGAACGCGCGGTAGTCTCCCAGCACGTCCTCCATCATCTCGACCTCCACGTCGGTGCCGAACAGGATCTTCTGGAACGGGTGGTTGTCACCCATGCGGCCATACTGTGCATTGCGCCCCCACCACAACAGGTCATGCAGGTAGGCGGGGCTCTTCTTCTTCATCGTCGAGCCGGTGAGGTCGAAGAACACGTTCGGATGCATCCGCGCCAGCTCCGCCGCCTCCTCATACCACGGGTTGCCGAAGTGGGCGCCGAGGATCGACAGCTCGGGCAGGCGCCGCGCAATCCGGTCGAGGAACACCGGCCGCATGCGCGCCATTGAGACATCCTTGAGGTGCTGCATTGGCTCGCGCGCCACGATGCCGAGATGAAACAGTGAGGGCAGACCCAACACCGCCGCGCGGTCGAAGATCGGCATGTACTCGTCGTCATCGTAGTTTCGCAGTGGCCAGATGAACTTGAGGCCCTTCAGGCCCAGCTCGAAGACGCGATCGACATCCTTGACCGTGACCGCGCCGAGCTGCAGGTAGCCCAGGCCGATGAGGAGGTCGGGGTTGGCATGCTGCATCGCGGCCACGGTCTCGTTACCGGCCCAGTCCGGCGGCCCGGCGCTGCAGATGACCACGCGGTCGATGCCGAGGCGGGCGCATTCGGCGCGCAGCCTGGCGACATAGCCTTCAGGGTCCACGGCGGGTAGGTGATGGTGGGCGTCAATGACCATCGGTGGGGCCTCCTGGGGAGGGATGGTTGCTTGTTGGCGGAACCGGCCGCGTGGTCCCGGGTCGGCCCCGCGCGACGGTCATCCTGAGCCCAGACCGCTGTGCGGTCTTCCGGCGAAGGATCTGCCAGATGCCAAGGGCGCCCCTGAGCGAGACGAGATCCTTCGTCGCGGCGGCTTCTGCGAAGCCGCGTACGCTCCTCAGGATGACACTGCCATGCGGGCACCGCCCCGGACCACGCTTCGCGACGGTGAAGCCGGAGCACAGTCGCCCCGTTAGCGTTTCAGCACCAGCACCTGCGCCTCGCCGGGCTCCAGCGGGGACTCCACTGTCGCGCCCGCGGCGACCTTCCGGCCACTGTAGAACTCCTCGCCACTCCCCCACTCCAGCGCCAGCGGCACCTTCAGGCTCACCGCCTTGCTGCCGGAGTTCATCAGGAACACCAGCGTCAGGTCCCCATGTTGTAGCGCCTCCGCCTGCATCGAGTCCAGGCCCGGCACGGCCACGCGCTTGCCCTGCAGGAACGCCGCTTCGTACCTGGCCACCAGCCGGGTCGCCTCCCCCATCGCCAGCCAACCGCGGCCGTCCAGCTCGGTGCGCTCGTACACCAATACCCCGCCGGTGCTGTCGAGCACCGTGCGCAGCAGCCAGGCCTTAGTCAGGGCGTTGACTGGAGTGAGGATGTCGCGCTCGTAGGGTGTGAGCAAGAGGCCACAGACGAGGGGAATGCCGTTGAGTGCCTCGATGGTGGCCCGGGTGGCTTCCACCGGCCGGCCGTAGCCGCAGCCCGCGTGGTCACAGCCCGCCTCCTCGCCCACGTAGCGCCAGTCCACGCCATAGCGCTCCGCGTTGTCGGGGGTGGCATAGCCGCTGTAGACGCTGAAGTGCGTCTGCGGGGCTAGCTCGTGGATGGTCCGGCGGAACATCCCGAACAGCTTCGCTACGCGCCGGGCCATGAAGTCCACCCACTGGTCATGGTACTCCTTGCTGATAGTCTCGCCATCCAGCTTCGCGTCGGCCGGCAGCTTCGCAACCTCACGGAAGGCTGCCAGGCAGCGCGGGCAGTAGCACGAGTGGGGGCCATTGAACGGGCCATACTCGTAGTCGTAGTCAATCGTGCTGGGCCCGATCAGATCGATCTTCTCGCGCAGGCAGTCGCGGGTCGCGCTCCAGCCCTCGCCGAGAAGCTGTGTCATGCACATGTACTGCTCGCTGGGCTTGCCCTTGGCATCAATCAGCCGGTGGTCGGGATGCGCCTTGAGGTATGGTGTGAGGTTCAAGCTCCAGGAGACGAAGTTGATCCCAAGGGTATGCGTGAGACCGAAGCGGGGGGCGTGGTCGGAGGTCCAGTCGTCGCCGCCGACGATGTCGGTGAAGCCGGCGGTGCGGGCGCTCGCGAGCACCTGCTCGCGCATGCCCAGGTCATCCATGTTGCTGAGCCAACCACCCCAGAGCTGCCAGACCAGCGTCTTGCACTGCGCCCCCTTGACCTCAGGCAGCACGCGTACCTTGATGGTCTGCGGGGCCTCGATGACGCTGCCGCCGTTGGCCCGGGACCAGTAGACGAACTGCGCGTCCGGCGGGGGCGTGCCGGCGGGCGCCCGGACGAAGGCCTGGAACTCGGACATGATGTAGTGCCGCCCCGTCAGGATGGGCTGGTCGGCGGCGATCTTCACCACACGCAGCTTCCGTCCGAGCACGGTCTGCTCCCCCAGTTGGGTCGTCGTCCACTTTGGGATCCCCGTACGGTTGGAGGCGTAGAAGCCCGTGCTCCCGAGCACCTCAAAGCCCGGCGGCACTGCGAGGAACGTCTCCCAATCGGTGAGCTTGCGCCCCTTGAGGCCTTCGGTACGGAAGACCATGTGCTGGGGCACGCCCTGTGCGAGGTAGTAGACCGGATCGGGTGTCGGCCAGACCCGCGTCTTCTCGAACAGCAGCGTGCGGCGCAGCGCGAGGGGCTTGCCCGGCTCCCCGACGATGGGTCCGAGCTGCGGGTGCTGCCCCACCGGCGGCGCCGCCGCCCACGCGCCCTCGTCCGTCGCGGGGGTGAGCGCGTCCTTCGTGTCAGCCGGGGCCATCCGCCAGTCGGCGGCATTGAAGCGCCACTCGCCGACCTGGCCGTCGATGGTCAGGTAGGCGTCGTCGTGGTGGGCGAGGCACACCAGCCGGATCACGCTGGAATCGGGAACGACCACGGGCCGGTTGGTGAGCATGTGCGTGCAGATGGGCGTGATGATCAACGCGGCCACCGAAGGGAA
>CAZIWQ010000210.1:0-2522 GCA_964542355.1 uncultured Armatimonadia bacterium | reverse complement strand
GAAGCGCCACTCGCCGACCTGGCCGTCGATGGCCGCGGTCCCCTGCTGCAGGCGCAGGGCCAGCACGTTCACCCCCTTCTCCAGCGCCACCTCGATCTTCTGGGCCCCGGTCGCGGCGGCACCGGCGGCAACGGACTGGCCGTTCAGGAACAGCTCATACGGGCCTTCACAGGCGAGCGTGAAGTTGGCGAAGGAGGCCTTCACTCCCTGCGGCAGCAGCGGGGTGAGGTACAGGGGCCGCAACGTGGCGGCATCGAGCACACCGTAGGCCAGTTGCAGCTCGCCATCGCGCGGCAGGTCGAACGACCCGCCGTAGGCGCGAGTGATGCCGCCGGGCGCTCTGATCTCCGCAAAGCCGATCACGCGCACCTGCGGGTCCGCGCTCGGCGGCGGTAGCACGTTGCCCTTCGCCTTCAGAGCCGCCGGTGGCTGCAGTTGCAGCGCCGGCACAGTGTCGGCAAAGACCAGCGTCCCGAGCTCCAGCGGATCGTGGATGCCCTTGCTGGTGAGGTTCCAGGCGCTCTGCTCTTTGCGGCCCTTCGCCGACCGGGCGAAGCTCGCGCGCCAGACGTCGCCGGGTTTGGGCTTTCCGCCCAGGTCGGCCCAGGGGATGGTCAGCTCCGCCCACCAGCGTCGTTCCTCGATGCCGGCACGCGCCTGCGCCTGGCTGTTCCAGGCCAGGTCGCGGCCCTCCCACAGGTCCGCCGCCGCCGTCACCGCGTCCATGAGCGTGCCGAGGGCGTTGACCGTCAGGTCGTAGACTCGCTTGGAGCCGGCCGGCTGCAGCAGCATGATCGCACAGTCGTCGCCATACAGGTCGCCATCGCGCTGCGTGACCTTCGCCAGGAACTCATGGCGGCGCTGCTGGGCCGTGTCCAGCAGCGGCTCGGGGCAATCGAACCGGAT
Organism: uncultured Armatimonadia bacterium; assembly: GCA_964542355.1. Lineage (GTDB taxonomy): Bacteria > Armatimonadota > Zipacnadia > Zipacnadales > JABUFB01 > CAZIWQ01. Next base: position 1,616 of record CAZIWQ010000210.1, on the reverse strand, counting down.
CTTCAGCGCTTGGTCGTCGTATGCCAGCCGCACCTCGGTCGGGGCCTGGGGAGGGGTGCGAGCGCCGACGACCGTGAAGCCGCCAATCGCCGCTCCCGGGCCGCAGCCATCCGTCGCGCGGCCGACCGCCACCAGCGGCCGAGCCCCCAACAGCTCCGGTGCCGCGCTCAGCTCTTCCGGCGTCAGGCCCTCCTGCGTGCCGATGACGATGCTATCGAGACGAAGCCAGCCCCGGCCACCCGGGGCACGGGAGGAGCAGATGGCGAACCGCTCTCCCAACTCCCCGGCCACGACGCTGTCGAACACCAGCCACTCCCACTCGTCCTTGTGCGCCGGCTTGACGGTGCGGACAGCCTGCGTGTTCCCGCCCTGGCGCGTGGTGAGCTGCCAGGCGTCCTTCTCGTCGCCGGAGCGGACGCGACAGGCGATGCGCAGCGGCTTGCTGGTGCGCGGGCACGGGAAGTCCGCGGCGCTGGCATACTGCTCCGATTGGATCGTGCGGCCGTTGAGGGCCTGCGGCTCGGCGGCAACCTCCTTCGCCCTGACGGCGAAGTCCTCCGCCTCCAGCCGCCACGGCCCGACCGCGGCGTCGGCGGTCGGCAATGGTGGCGCGAGGTCGACGCGCACGTTATCCACCTCGAATACCGCGCCCGGCTGCACGTCCCTGGTGATGAAGTAGATGCCCAGGGACTTGTCCTTGGCTACGAGGACCTTGGCGAGCGAGACCTCCTGCCACTGGTCGCTGAGGGCCTTCGTGGCGGGCGAATACAACCAGCCGTTGCCGGAGATCAGGCAGAGCCACACCTCGCCCTTCCCGCGCACGGAGGCGGTGACGGTGGCCAGCCGGGCCCCTGTCAAGCCGCCGGCGGTGAGTGCGAACCCCTCCAGGCGCTTCTTCCCGGGCAGCACACCGCGCAGATACCACTGCCCGGAGGCCGCCGGCCCCTCCGCGCGCTCGACCTTCACGTCATCAGGCGCCTTGTGATACGAGAACGCGCCGCCGGTACCGGCCTCGAAATCCTCGCGGAACCCCTGCGCCAGGCACGGCACCAGCAGTGTGGTTGACAGTAGCACAGCGATGCAGGGCCTCATGGATGAGCCTCCCGTGTGGTTCACCGACAGACGCCTCCGTCGGCAATGCGCATGCGGCGAAGGGCTGGAGACCCGGCCGCAAAAGGCCACTCCGGCCGGGTCGCTAGCGCCGAGACGGCTGTGAGTGGCTTCTGCGGGCCTCTGAGCGTACCGTCGCGGCCTCAGAAGGGCTTTCCGGCCGTTTCCGCAGCCTATCTTCACCATCTCCTCCCGCGGTCCCTCTGCGCGCCTCGCTTCCTCGGCCTCCGATGAGTGCCAGTGGGGGCCCGCGCCTGTCTGGGCCCGCAGGTCCGCTCCCTGAGGGCGTCGAAGGCCCCAGCCCGCAGCGGCTTGCTCCCGGCGCGCCGGAAGTGCCGGTAACCCAGTGAGGCGGGAAGGGATGGTGCGGTACATGATCCGGCTGCAACTGGTGTGTGGTTTGCTCCTGGGGGTGGCCGTCCTCAGCTCAGTGTGGGCGGACGCGATCGACCTCGCGGGCGTCCGGCGCATCGTGCCGGGGGCCGAGGTACCGATGCCCACGGAGG
>CAZIWQ010000209.1:860-8859 GCA_964542355.1 uncultured Armatimonadia bacterium | reverse complement strand
GCGCTTGTATGCGGAATGTGATCCTTCGTCGCTGCGGCTTCTGCGAAGCCGCATTCGCTCCTCAGGATGACATCGGCCCGGAGGGCCGGTTCGTGCGGACGCCGACGGGCTGGCCACAAGACAGCGGCGTCGTCCGGGTCGGCGGGCCTTTGTCGAGCGAGACGCTCGACCTACGCGCGGCGACGGTCAAGCTCCAACCGTACGCCACTACTGTGTGGTGGCGAGCCAGCCGTTCATCGGAGGATACGAGCCATGGCAACGAAGCGCATTGTGGCAGCCCTGCACGGCGATGGCCGTGTCGGGCTGATCGAAGAGGACATCCCCGAGCTGAAGCCGGGGGCGGTGCTGGTGGAGGTGCACAGCTCGCTCGTCAGCCCGGGGACGGAGCTGGGGGGCTGGCGCGGTCTGCGCCAGCGTGTCGACAACCCGAGCGACCATGCCCCGCGCCCGTTTGGCTATCAGAACGCCGGGATCGTGGCTGAGACCGGTGCTGGCGTAGAGGAGTTCAAGCCCGGTGACCGCGTGGCCTGCATGGGCGGCGGGTACGCCCTGCACACCAACTACGCGGTCGTCCCCCACCACCTGTGCACGGCCCTGCCGGAGGGCGTCAGCTTCGCCCAGGGCGCCTACAACCACCTGGCGGCCACTGCGCTGCAGGCGCTGCGGCGCGGGGAGCCGCAGCTCGGCGAGTTCGCACTCGTGGTCGGGCTGGGGGTCGTGGGGCAGCTTACGGCGATGCTCTACCAGCTCGCCGGGGCCTATGTCATCGGCTGGGACATGATCCCGCTGCGGCTGGAGGTAGGACAGCGCTGGGGGCTGCATCGCGCCGTCCTCGTGGGGTCCGAGGACGAGGTCGCGGCAACCAATGACTTCACCGGCGGGCGTGGCCTCGACGGTGCGGTGTTCGCCTTCGGCGGCAACGGCGATCAGGCGCTCGCGCACACCACGGACTGCATGAAGCTCGCGCCGGACGGCCACCGCATGGGTACCATCGTCGTCGTGGGCGGCACCGTGTTCACCTACCCGGCGACGACGACGAACATCGATATCCGCAAGGCCAGTCGCACCGGGGCGGGGTACCATGACGAGGCGTGGGAGTACGGCCCCGCCTATCCGCCGGTCTTCATGCGCTGGACGACGCGGAGCAACCTCGAGCTGTGCCTGCGGCTGATCGCCGAGGGCCGGCTGAACGTGGACTGCCTGACCACCCACACCGTCCCGCTGGAGCAGTGCGAGGCCGAGATGGCACAGATCATCGCCGAGCCTGACGCGATCCTGGGACTGGTGTTCGAGATGACGCACTGAGTGGGCTCAGCCGTCGCCCCAGTCGGGCACGGCGAGGGTCTCGCCGTCGCGCAGGGCCGACTGGTGCGCCGCGACCCCCATGGCCATGAAGCGGACGGCGTCGTAGACCGAGATGGCGGGCCGGCGGTTGTGCGCGACCGCATCGACGAACTCGTGCACCAGATAGGCGTGCGAGCCGCCGTGCCCGCCGTAGGCGATACTCTCGCCGTCGGTGCCACACCAGGCCGCAGCCACCTCCGGCGGCAGCGGGTCGCGCATGTCGTCGATGCTCAGCTCGCGTGTCTCCAGCGGCCGGGCGGTCAGCGGCTCCGTGCGGTGGTTGGTCTGCCACAGGCCGTCACGATAGCAGCCACGGGTTCCGAGGATCCGGAAGGTCTCATCCGAGCTGCGGCCCACTTCGCGGAACTCGCAGATGCGCACCACCGCGCCGTTGGACATCATGAACAGGGCCGTCTCGTTGCTGAAGGCGCCGCCGGCGTGGAAGGGGTCCTCATTCTTGTTGGCGTAGCCGTAGCAGGTGACCTTGAGCGCGTGGGCCTGCATCACCGACACCGGGCCGCTGGTCGAGTGGGTGGGGTAATGCATGGGGCCGCCGCGCACGCCCTTCTCAACGTACCGCTTGCGGGCCTCGACCCACTCCTGCCCGGCCCGACTGGCCAGGCGCGATCGCGACACCTCCCGCAGGTTGCATGCGGCATCGACATCGTGGAAGTACTCGCCCTCGGCGTAGACGAAGTCACCGAACGCGCCCTCGGCGGCCATGCGCCGGCAGAACATCGCCTCCGGACGGTAGCAGGTCGTCTCTCCCAGCATGTAGTGCAGCCCGGTCCGCTGGCACGTCGCCACCAACTTGTCGCACCAGTCCAGGATCTCATCATCGTCCGGGATCGAGATGATCGGCACGGCGCTGTAGACGTGCTTGCCCGCCTCCATGGCCTGCACACACTGCGGGGCGTGCAGCCACGGCTGGGTGATGATCACGAGGGCATCGAGATCGGTGCGACAGATGTCGTCGAGTGTCTCATAGGCGTCGCGAGGGTTGAACTTGTCCTGCCAGGAGTCCAGCCCGGCGAACTGGGCGACGCGCTCCGGCTCCCGATCGCACAGGGCGATCCGGTCCACGAGCGGATGGCGCTTGAACAGCTCTGCGAAACCGGAGCCGAAGCTCCCCAGCCCCACAAGTCCGATGCTGATTCCCACGAGCAATCTCTCCCTGCTCTGCGTTGCTGCGGCCTGCGCACAGCCGCATGTGCTCCCTGGAGACCCGGCCGCAAAGGCCACTTCCGGCCGGGTCTCCAGAGCCAAGATGGCTGTGAGTGGCCTCTGCGAGCCTCTGAGCGTAGCGTCGCGGCCTCCAAACGACTTTGCGGCCGCTCTTCCAGGATAGCATCTCCCGGGAGGCGCGTTCCATACGGACCCGGCGGAGGGACAGACGGACCGCGGTGTCGCTACCGCCAGGTGAACCCCGTTACCCCATTCCAGGAGTTGTTGGCCATCTTCAGGTAGGCCGTCACCTGGAGCGACTTGACGTGCCCGTCGAGAAAGCCGACGTTGACCTGGTCGTTGTGGTTGCTGGCCAGCGGCGAGGCAACCTGCGTGATCAGGCGGCAGGCCCCGCTGGTGTCCTTGTAGGTCAGCACATCGGCAAAGAAGGGGACCTCAGCCGGGGTCATCAGGAGTTCCGACTCCGCCACCCCCTGCAGCGATACCCGCGGCACCGTCGTGCCCCACGTGAGGCTGCTGATATAGGCGACCTCCTGGGAGGCGGCCGTGACGGGCGGGGCGGCGCCGAGCGAGGGACACATCCACACCTGGTAGTTCTTGATGTACGGGTCCAGCCGCATGTGCAGCCATAGCCCGGTCACCGTCTGCCACGGATTGCGCGCCCACGCGCCGGTGCTGGTATCGTGGTTGCGGCCGCAGCCGGTGGAGGTGTGGCCACACGTCGCGTCGATCCCGCCGCCCGCCGACGGCGCCACCCACGACCCGATCGGGATCCTGCTGTCGTAGTCCTGCATGTACTGTAGCAGGCCCAGAGTCAACTGCTTGACGTTTGACTGACAGCTCGACTGCCTCGCCTTCTCCCGGGCCCTCGCGAACACGGGGAACAAGATGGCGGCGAGGATGGCAATGATAGCAATGACCACCAGCAACTCGATCAGAGTGAAACCGCGGCGCATGGGGAACCACCCTTTCCAGAGCGTGAATGCGAGATCCTGATTCTACCACGACGCAGCCCCCCCGGGGAAGCCCGGGGAAACGGAGGGGCAGTTCCGGGTGCGGATGGGGCAGGCCGGCCGCTCCCGCCGCGGCGGCCAGGAGGTCGCCGCGGCCGAGCACTCGCTGGAGCGAGAGCAGGCGCGACTGGCCGAGCTCGAAGCCGAGTTCACCGCCGCCCTCGCCGAGGTGGACCGCACGGTGGGCGCTACCCAACTGCCCCTCGAGGTCGTGGAGATCAGACCCCGCAAAGCCGATATCACCATCACGTCACTGGGGCTCTTGTGGAGTCCGTGGGCGGTGGACGAAGGCGGGCAGGAGACGGCGTTGTTCAGTCTCCCGCAGCCGTGACCAGCCACGCCTCGTCGAAGACGCTGACGAAGATGCCGTGCGGCATCTTCTCGCCGATGTCCGGCGTCGAGTAGCCGTAGCAGGCGCACACGATGGAGCCGTCGGGAAGCTGGGTCGCCACCGGGTAGCCGATGTCGTAGTTGCCCGGCTCGAAGCGGTGGAGGGTGCGCAGGCTGCTCATGTCCCACGTGCAGCCCTCGTCGCGGCTGAGGATGGCGCGGATCCCCCAGGGTGGGCGGCGGTGGCCGTACACGAGCAGGATGGCGCCGCTTGCCAGCCGCACCATGCAGGGCGGATGGCCCCAGATGGCCAGTTGCACCGGCGCGCTCCAGGTGTGGCCCGTGTCGGTTGACTCGACCTGGTACAGGAAGTAGCCGTAGCCGACGCGGGCTTCGGCCGGGCGCTGCTCCTCCGGCACCCAGACCCAGTCGACGCGCAGCAGTGCACGCAGACGACCGTCGCGGGCCTCGATGACGTCGGCCTCGCTGAAGCCGAAGGGGTGTGGGTTTGGCACATGCGCGCGACAGGTCCAGGTTCGCCCCTCGTCGGTGCTGGCCAGGAAGACTGCCGTGGTCTTGTCGGGGCCCTCGGGCGACTGGAACCGGGAATAGCCCGCGGCGAGGAGCGTGCCGTCGGCGAGGCGCCGGATGGCATGCGGGCGGAAGACCCCGAAGGGGCCCCGGTCGGTGACGAGGTACTTGTCGCCGGCCTGACCAGCCACATCCTGGTAGGGCCGATAGCCGATGACGCCGTGCTGGACGATGGCGTGGAGCTCCCTGGTGATGCCGAAGGTCAGCGTCACGGAGCCGCCGTCCGCCAGCGGCGCGCTGCTGTAGCTGATGTCGCGGACCGCGCCGAGGCGGGGACAGGTTGCGGACACGGCCCAGGTCAACCCGCCATCGTGCGAGGTCGCCCACCGCGGCACAGCCACCGGCTGGTAGTGGGGATGCTGCTCCACGGCGCGCAGCTTCGCGAGGTTCTGCACCTGGAATAGCAGCACCAGTGCGTCGTCGGTGAGCACCAGTTGCGGGAAACTGGCGTAGTCCTCGGCGTCGGCGTACACGACGATGTCGCGCTTCTCTCCGCGTTGGCGTGGACGAGCGGTCTGCATGTGTCACTCTCCCTGGTCATGTCCTGCTGGCCGGCTGCGAGACGGTTCACCTGGGCCGCGTGCAGCCCCTTCGTCACTTACGCACGACCAGCTTGACGCCGCGGTAGATGCCGCCGGCATAGGCACTGTCATGCACCCGCACCACGAGGCTGTTCTCCTCGCCCGGCCGCACCAGCTCGCGGGGCACGGCCAGCGCAAACGGCTCCTCCCAGATCTCCCCGATGGTCCGCCCCGTGGACTTCACGCTCCGCTCGCCGACGAGCCGGCCGTTGACATACACCCAGGCTTCCTCATCCACCCCGCTGAACTCCAACGCCAGCTTGCCGTCCGGCAGGGGCGCCGGGAGCGTCACGCGAGTTCGGTACCAGGCGAACCCGTCATAGGGGCCGATCTGGCTCTCCCACGTCTGCCCGATGCGCAGTGTCTTCCAGCCACTGGCGTCGAACCCCGGGTCGAACCACTGCTCCGCCACGCCGTGGTCTTCCGGATCGGCCTGGAACGACCAGCGCTCCGGCAGGGCGGTCACCTCCGGCGCCGCGTCGGGCACGATGCGAAGATACAGCCCCCAGGGGAAGCTGTCGGTCGCCAGTTGTGTCTGGCACAGCTTCACGATGATGAGGTTCGGTCCCTCGCGCAGGCGCACGTCCACCACTTGCCGATCCGGACAGTCGGCGTTGAGGCCGGCTTTGTAGAAGACCTCCTCGCCGTTGAGGAACACGCGGAAGGGGAAGAAACTGTCGCAGCGAATCTGCGCCGACAGCGCACGCGGGGCGGTGTAGGTGGTCGCGGCGAAGGCGTAGGACAGCGTCCACGGGTTCTTCGCGGGCTTCTTTGGTGCCAGCACCTGCTCGAGGTTCAAGAGCCCGCCGGGGCTCTGGTAGTCCCACCAGGCCAACTGCGTGCCGTCCGGGAGCGTCACCGGCACGAGGCTCCCCAGCGGCTCGCAGGCGTCGCGCCGCTTGTCCGCGTCGCCAGCGCTGTTGTCAAACGGCCCCAGCAGCTTCCACTGGGAAACGTAGCCCAGCCGCTGCGGGAAATGCTCGGCCAGCGTCTTCAGGCGCATGGCGCGGGCCCGGTGGGGCGCGTCCTTGCCGTCCAGCCAGCCCTTCTCCGCGAGCGCCGCGATCAGCCGGTCCATGCGGTCGAACGAGGCCACGGACTTGTCGTAGTCATTGGCCTGTGCCGCCCACACGCCCGCCAGATACGCCTCGAGGTACTGCTGCGCCAGGTCGACCATCGCGACGCGCTGCTCGTAGGGCGCCTGACCCCGTGCGAGACGCAGGCCGGTGTCCAGCGCCGCGCGCGCCCGCTGGATCTGCGCCGGGTCGAAGAGCCGGTAGTAGTAGGTGGTGCCCACGCCGATCATCTGCAGCCCCGGGTGTGGCCGTTGGGTGCTCTGCGCCATCTCGAGGTAGTGCTGCTCCATGGGTGCGGCCGCCGGGCCGAAGAACGCCTGGCACATGTCGTGGAGGACGTCTTCAGGCCGCTGGTCGGGGTTGACCTTCATCCGCTGCGGGATATAGCGATTCAGGAACGTCCCGGCATGCGCGGCCGGCAAGACGCCCATGTCTGAGTAGCTCCCCATGACGCCCATCTCGCCGAGCAACGTGTGCAGTGACCGCCCCATCTCCAGGTAGATCGGGCAGGGCAGCCCGCCCGTCCACGAGATCGGGTCATACTCGTAGGCAAAGACGCGCGGGGTGAGCTGCTGCCACTCTCGCACAAAGCGGTGGAAGTCGGACTTGCCGCACAGCTCTGTCGGCGTCAGGTGCAGCAGGCAGTAGTTCATGCGCGTGATGCCGACGACCACATTGGCGGCCGGCTTCTCGCGCACCGGGACTGCGTCATGGCTCCAGTAGGCATAGAACCCGACGTAGCGGTCGGGGAACTCGTCCCGGATGCCGGCGGCCACCGCGTTGACGAAATGCAGCACGCGGTCGGTGACGACGGGGATGCCGTCGCGAGAGAGGCCCGGCGGGTCCAGCGCCCGGCAGTGGTCGCACTCGCAGAAGTCGGCACAGTCCTGCGGGTCCATCGGGAAGGCCACGCGCTCCTTGCCGCCGCCGAGATACGCCTTCGCCACGCGGATCATCTCCGCGACCACCTCGGGATTGCTGGTGCACAGTTGCCGTGGCTGGCGCTTGCCGGCGATGAGCGAATACCACTCGGGGTGTGCCTGGAAGTGCTTCTCGGGCGGGATGGCGTAGAACCAGTAGTGCTGGGCGGTCAGCCAGTTGTGGTAGCCGCCTTGATTGCGCTGGAAGAAGTCGGCGTAGGCATTGTTACTGCCGCACGGCGCGACGGCGAAACTGCTGCGCGGGGCGAAGTGCACGGTGCCGCGCGGCACCGACAACTGCGCTACTCGGGGGATACACTCGCCCAGTTCGCCCACCATCACCCAGCGGCAGCCCCAGAGGTCGAGCAACGCGTAGAGCGCGTTCTGCAAGCCCAGGCGAGTGGAGGCGGACAGCGTGAGGCCCTGGTCCGTCACCTCGCGCCGCCAGCCCTGCCAGACCGCGCTGTCCAGCAGGGTCGTCTTCTCCGGTGTCGGCTCCAGTACCATCCGCAGCGGCACTGAGCCCGCCGGCCGGGCGGGAGGCTCGGCCGCCGCGATCAGGCCGACCGTGTTCCAGGCGGAGGGGTCGGGAGCGAACACGATCGCGCCGCGCTCGACGGTCGCCGTGCCTTGCTGCGGCCCTTGCCGCCACTGCGGGAGCTCGTGCCCGGCAGTGCCGTCCGCCGCCGCGAAGGCAGCGGCGAACAGCGTCTTGGCGCCGCTGGTCACGCGCACGTCATCGAGGCGCATGCGGCTCTCCCGTGCCTTCGCCGCGTAGCCGCAGACATAGGCGGCCGCCTTGCCGCCCCATCTTGCCGGCCAGTCCGCCGTCCACGCCTGAGGTCCGGTCTTGTCGGACACGCCCGGCTCGCGCGTGTCGCTGCCCGCCTGCGTGGGGTCGAACCAGTCCGTGTAGACCCACTCCCCGCCGCCGAGGCGATAGCCACCGCGCAGGTCCC
>CAZIWQ010000209.1:0-850 GCA_964542355.1 uncultured Armatimonadia bacterium | reverse complement strand
CTCCAGCGCCAGTTGCACGCCGTTGCCGGGCTGCCAGTCCGGGGCCGGTGCCTCCAGCCGGGCGCACGTGAACAGGCCGTAGCCGGGCCCATAGTACGGCTGGTTGGCGACGATCAGCGAGAGCTGCAGCTTGCTCCTGGCACCCCGCTGCCACGAGCAGCTCCAATCGGCCTTCTCACCCGGCCCCCCGAGCGGATTGCCGGCCAGTTGCTGGGTGGGCGTGAGGATCAGGTGAATGATCCCGTTCTCGCCGTCGTGGCGCGACCGGTCCTCCATGGACACGACGGTGGCCTCCAGCCGCAGGCCGGGCCCCTGCGCGGGATCGAAGCTCGCCACCGGTTTCGTCGTGGCGGGTAGCTCCGAGCCGGTCATGACGCGGAAGCAGCGCTCGAAGTCAGCCATCGGCCGCTCGAGCTGGTTGGCGACCAGGAACTCCGCCGGCACATCCACATAGAGGCGCGGCCGGCCGCCATCGAAGACCGCGAGCTGCGGTGCCCCCGTCGCGACGGTCGCCGCGGTGAGGAGGACCAGGATTGGCAGGGGCAGGGGGCTGACGGTTCTCACAGAGCGATCTCTCCTCGGGCGGTTAGCGGCGCGGCCGGAGTGTGCCAGGGATCCGGGCAAGTAGCACCAGCGCGGTTCGGATGCGCCAGGTGTGACGGGGCCGGGAACCGAACCGAGTCGTCATGCCGGGTTCTCCGGCACCCAGGAACGATGGAGATTGCGGTGACTGCAACGATGCGCCCTCACCCCAACCCTCTCCCGGAGGGAGAGGGAGAACGGCTGCGACACCCGCAGGCCGGCTCCTCCCCGACGGCGGGGAGGTGGACTCCCTCTCCCCCCGGGAGAG
>CAZIWQ010000208.1:8019-8861 GCA_964542355.1 uncultured Armatimonadia bacterium | reverse complement strand
ACAGGCCCGCGCCCCACACGACGGCACGGCCCCGGAACTCAGACACGAAGGCAACAGGCTGCAGGCTCCCGCGAATGTGCTATCATGCCGGCATCGAACGCCGCGGATGGAGGCGGCCCCGATGGCCGACACGCAGACGCTCAATGTGCAGCGCGACTTCGAGTTCCTGCTGCCGCTCCTGCCAGCAGGCTGGGAAGCCAAAGCCAGGGAGCTCGGTGCCCTGCGGCGCTGCCGCAAGATCCCGGATGCACGCACACTGCTGCGCGTGCTGCTGCCCCATCTGGCGGAGGGCTCGTCTCTCCGCGAGACGGCCGCGCGCGCCAGGCACGCGGGCCTGGTCGACATCTCGGACGTGACGATCAAGGATCGGCTTGATTGCGCAGGCGAATGGCTTCGGTGGATGAGCGTGGAGCTGATGTCCGATTGGGTCGCATGCCAGCCTCACAGTGTGCTCGACGGCCCGTGGAACGTGCGGGTGGCGGATGGGACCCACGTCCGGGAGCCGGGGCCGACGGGATCGTCGTGGCGAATCCACTACACGATCGGCCTGCCGTCTCTCCGATGCTCCGAACTGCACGTGACTGCGGCCGACGGGACTGGCTGTGGTGAGGACCTGCCACGGCTTTGCGTCGAGCCCGGCGACCTGTTCGTGGGAGATCACGCGTACGATGTGGCTCCAGGCATCGCGTATGTCGCCCACCACGGCGGTGACACCCTCACACGCTTCGGCTGGGATCGCCTGTCACTGTGGGCCACCTCGGACGAGCCGTTTGACCTCCCGGGGCATCTCCGCATGCTGTCCGGTACAAAGCCCGGAGATTGGCCCGTCTTCGTGAAGGACG
>CAZIWQ010000208.1:0-8009 GCA_964542355.1 uncultured Armatimonadia bacterium | reverse complement strand
CCTGATCCCCGGCCGCGTCTGTGCCGTCAGGAGCACCCGCCAGGTGGCGGAGGCGGCAGCGGCCCATGCGAGCCACAAGTGCGCGGAGTGCGGCAGGCAGGTCACGCCGGAGACCCTCGAAGCGGCCAGGTACGTCTCCGTCTTCACCACCCTCGACGTAGCTCTCCTCGCTCCGGTGCCGGTCCTCGAGCTCTACCGCGCTCGATGGCAGATGGAGCCTGTACTCAAGCGCCTCAAGTCCATTCTCGGCCTCAGCTATCTCCACAAGGCCGATGATGAGTCTGGTCGCTCCTGGATGCACGGCAAGCTGTTTGCCGCCTTGCTGCAGGAGGCCCTCCTGCGGCATGCGAAGGCATTCTCTCCCTGGGGGTACCCGGTTCCCGACGCGCCTCGCAACGGCGGACGGCAGGAGCACGGGAGCGTAGGAGCGTAGGAGCGTAGGAAACGGCGACGGCAGCGACTACGCGGGATGAGAGCCGATCAGTTGCCGGAACCTCGCGTCTGCGGCAAGCGGCGCGAAGTACTCCTCGGTATTCGCCCGGACCCACGCAAAGGGATCCGGGACCTCCGCCCCCTCTGAGCAAGTGCACGGCCATCGGTTGCGCTCCCGGGGCGCGGGGCCGGGCGTCGCGGCCTGCCTCATGTGCTCCATCGCTTCATCGGCGCTGCCGGAGTTGGCCAGCGCACACGCCATCAACACGTGGAGGTTCCTCCGCTCGAAGTCGGTAGGCGCGTCGTCCAGAATGCTCTGTGCCGCCGGCAGGGCCTCACCCCACTGTCGATCGCGCAGCGCGACCCAGGCATAGATGCGGCCATGGAGGAAGGCCTGCCGCCTGTCTGCCAGGCGTGCGGCCACCTGTGCGGCGTGCCGCAAGTGCTCCCGGCCCCTGACCGGATCGCCCAACCGATCGTGATAGAAGCAGCCCAGGTTGTTGTGGAGACGCACCCGCACGCCAGCCGGAGTGTCCTCTTCGAGCATGGCCGCCATCATGCCGGCGGCCCGCTCCGTGTGACCGGCAGCATGCATCTCCCAGGCCAGTCGGTAGCGGAGCTCGGCGGACTCCGGAAGCACCTGCAAGGCCCGCGCGTAGGCGTCGCGCCGGTTGCCCGCTTCCAGGTCGGCGAGTGCCACCAGCGCGTCTTCGCAGCGCGGGTCGCTTGCGAGGGCGTCCTCGAACTCGGCCCGGGCCTTCGCCGTCGCCTGCGGATCGGCGAGGAGCTCGTGCCGTAGCAGCCATGCCGCGCCGAGGCCGACATGGGCGTCAGACGAGCCCGGCTGCAACTCAACGGCCTCGCCAAAAGCCTCCAGGGCAGCGCTGTGGTCACGCTCCGCCAGCGCCACCTGTCCCCGTCGCAGCGCCTGACGAACGGTCTCCCGGGTGAAGCCGTCAGGTAGTCTTCGGCCTTCAAAGGTGTCCTCGACCATGGCCATGATCTCCTCTCGCATCCGGTTGCGGGCGCGCGCGAGCCGCGTCTTGACCGTCTCGCGCCGCACGCCCAGGAACGCGGCAATCTCGGCCTGAGAGTAGCCGTCGACATGATGCAGCGTGAGCGTGAGTCGCTCGGTCTGGCGGAGACGGGCCAGGGCGTCACGCACCGCCCACTCCAGGTCCGAGCGCTCGCGGTCCCTCCCTCCGGCGCTGTCGTGGTCGGACAGGCTCTCGGTCGCAATCCCCGGCTGGCGGCGCGCGGTGCGATAGACATTCAGCGCAATCCGTCGCAGCCATCCGCCGAACTTCGCCGGCTCGCGAAGCTGGCTGAGCCGGAGATAGGCCTGGATGAGCGCCTCCTGGGCCAGGTCGCGGGCCGCCTCGAAGTCGCCCGTGAGGTGGTACTCGAGGCCATAGACCATGTCGCGGTAGCGGTCCACGAGATCCCCGAACGCCTCGCGGTCACCAGCCCGAGCGCGCTCGACGAGTTGGCCGTCAGTTGTGGGAGTGGGTTGCTGTCTCATGTGCACTATCCATGACGCACGCTGGCGGTCGGAGGTAACGCCGGCACGGCAACGGCCGACGGCGAACGGCTGCGGGTCCCGCCCTGCGGGACCCGCGCTCCCAGGGAACGGCACGACGAACGGCGGCGCGGGACAGGCCCGCGCCCCACAGGACGGCACGGCAGGAGAGCAGCGTGGGAGGAGGAGGCCATGTGCGCCGCGCGTGGCGGTTGGTGAGCGGCTCCCCATCGCGGTCAGGGGACCGCTCCTACGACGGCCACGGCAGCGGCAGCGGCGACGGCGGCGCGGTACAGGCCCGGGACTCCAGGTACCTGCAGGACCTCGGGGCGAGGGTGGCGAATTACCGGCGGCTGCGGACCCCGGCAGGGGCCGGCGCTGTGAATACCGGACGCAAGAGGAGATCAGCCATGCGACGTGGGTTCACGCTCATCGAGCTCTTGGTTGTGATCGCGATCATCGCCATCCTGGCGGCTATCCTATTCCCGGTGTTCGCCAGAGCAAGAGAGAAGGCGCGTCAGTCAAGCTGTCTGAGCAACACCAAGCAGATCATGCTCGGAATCATGCAGTACGCACAAGACTACGACGAGTGCCTCCCGCCCTACCGCTGGCTCATGCCCGCCAATACCGGGGTGTGGGTGGACCGTGACTGGGGCCCCGCATACCCCAACCGGTGCTTCTGGCTCGACTGCATCGAGCCGTATGTCAAGAACCGCCAGGTGATGCTGTGCCCGAGCGTGTCGAGCGCAGGCACGATCACCAGCGGCCTGATGTACCCCTGCTACGCCTACAACGGGATCATGAGCGGCAGCAAGCTGGCAGTGTGGCAGAGCGCGGCCGACAAGATCTGCATCGGGGATGTCGGCACCACGCACTCGGATCGCACGCCCGCAGGCTATGTCGAGAACTGGTTCATCAACAGTTCGGCGGTGGCGGCCAGCGTAGCCACCGCGTGGTCGCAGATCAGTTGGTGGCCCGACCTGCACAACGGCGGCGGCAACTACGGCTACCTGGATGGGCACTGCAAGTGGCACATGGAGAAGGACGCGGTGCTGGGCCCGGTCCGCCCGATCGGTAGCTACGTGAGCGGCGACCAGACGGGGCACTGGTTCCCGTAGACGGAGTTCCGGGAGGTCCGGGGACACCATACTTATCTCTCACACCAAGTCCCGGAACTCCGGACGGCACGGCGGGAGAGCGGCGTGGGAGGAGAGAGCCGGGTGCGTCCGCGCGTGGCGATTGGTGCGTGGCACCCCATCGCGGTCAGGGGACCGCTCCTACCACGGCCAGGACAACGGCGGACGGCAACGGCCGACGGCAAACGGCTGCGGGCGAGACGCCCGCGCTCCCAGGAACGGCTCGTAGCACGATGGTGTCCCCGGAACTCCTGCCGCTCAGCGCGTCGTGGCCTCCGCCTGCGTCCACGTGAAGCCCTGGCGCACCATCGCCACGCGCTCGCGGTACGGCGCGGCGATGGCCGCCGCCTCCGCCGCAGTCAGATAGCGCGCCAGCTCGGCAAGGATCGGGGGCGTGAACAGCTTCTCCCACGGGCTGGCGGCGATGTAGCCCGCCGCTGCGAGCTCCTTGAGCGAGGTGGCCTCCGGCGAGCAGTAGAGATTGCGCCCGCCGTGGTCGCCGGTCATCCACACCTCTTCGGCACGCTCGTAGAGCTGCTTCATCGGTGCCGCAGCCGGGCCGAAGAACTCCGCGTAGAACTCCTCCATCAGCGCTGCGCGGTCGAGGTCAGGATCCCACTGGCATCTCGCCGTGACGTAGTAGTCCAACCCCATCCACCACAGGCGGTCGGCGAAGTGGTCCTTGAGGCGGCCGTCGCAGAAGATCATCTCGCCGGTGAAGGGGACACCCGTGCGCTGGGAGATCTCCTTGAGGCGCCGGAAGTCATCGACGATGAGACTCGTGGTAACCCCGGGGACGCCGCGCCACTTCTTCCCCCAGCAGTCGTAGTTGTAGTACTCCCAGAAGCAGATCTCCTTCGGCTTGAGCGCCGCCCAGCCCTCGACCGTGCGGTAGAGGTTGTCCCTCGCCTCCGGCGACCACATCTGCTGGCGGTGCTTGAAGAGACACACGGCGACGTTGGGAGGGAGCTGTGTGATCCCCACCGGCGGCCGGGAGTAGTCGTTGTAGGCGCCGATGATGACCCCCCGGTCGGGGAACTGATCGTGCACCGCCTGTGCGACCTCAATCGCGGCCTGCGTGATGTAGTCCGACTGGATGCCATACCAGCCCTGCTCGGGATGCAGGCGCGGTTGGCAGGCGGGACACTCGCACGGGCCGGGGGCGCCATCGTTGTGCATGACGGTGAAGTAGGGGAACATCACCGGATCGGTCTTGGCCAGCCACGCCCTGGCCTGGGCAATCATCTCCTCGCGCACGCCCGGGGCGTAGAAGCAGATGTCCGAGCCCCGCTTGCCGCCGTGGAGGCCGAAGAACTCGGGATGGGCCGCCTTGTATTTCGTAGCCCAGCTCTGGAAGGAGTGGCAGGTCGCCGTCGGGTAGCGGGTGGCACCGCAGCCGAGCTTGCGCAGCCACAGGGCGGCCTCCGGCGTGCTCAGCGGCGGCTCGAGCAGGCGGTAGGAGAAGTAGGGGGCATCCGTGAGGCGGAAGGCCTCCAGCGCGAGGGTCGTGACCCGGGGAATGACTTCGCCCATCTCGCCGGGATAGTAGAACCGTACCCCCAGCCGCTCGAGGAACCGGTAGACGCCGTAGAGGGTCCCCGCGCCACCGATGGAGCTCCATGCGGTGGGGCGCAGCGCCGGGTCGTCGCGACCGAGGATGACCAAGGCCTCCGGCCGGCACTCGATGGTGAAGCCGTCAGGCTTGAGGCCGTCCGCAGACAGCCCCAGCTCGCGGGTGTACCTGCTGTCTCCGACGAGGATCGCGATGCGGCCCTCGCGGAAGGCCGCGAGCGTGGCCAGCGAGGCGGGGATCTCCGTCACCGGTAGCTGCGCACCGGTGATCTTGCCGAGGTAGCTCGCCAGCTCGCGCGCGGCAAGCTTCGTGCAGGCCGGCGCCTCCTGCGCGACGGCGACGACGGCGCGGCTGGCACCGTCGTGTGCGAGGGTGAGCACGGGGGCCGCGGGAGCGGCGGCATTCAGACCGATCAGCGCGGCCACGATGATCACCCCTTGGCAGAGTTGCGGCACGAGGTGGCTCCCGACATGCCCGGTGCCACCGACGACGAGGGCCTTCATGCGCGGCCTCCTGTGTGCGGGTCTCGCGGATCACTTTCGCATGGTCGCCGCCGGGGACCTCCCCGGGTGCGGGGCCCGACCGCATGAGACAGCCGGGCGAGCGGCGGGCGACCTTGACTCCTCGCTATGGGTATACCTAGAATGGAAGCCCGCGCGCCACGGCGCGGGTCGGCCCCGGGGATGGTGCCACCTTCCGCACGAGCGACAGCCACACCCGGCCGTCACGGCAGGGGGAGGATCGATGGTCGCCACACCACATCCGCTGCCTGCAGACCTCGCACTCAAGCTTGACGAAGCGGTGCGGCAGATCGTCGCACTTGCCCATCCGCGGTTGGTCATTCTGTTCGGCTCGTATGCCGAGGGCCGCGCTCGGGAGGACAGCGACGTCGATCTCCTGGTGGTGGCCGAGACAGAGTCCCGCGTGCACTTGGCAGTAGCCATCCGCGAGGCCATCGCGCCGATCATGAGCCCGCTTCGCTTCGATGTGCTGGTGCGCACTCCCGAGCGGTGGGAGTTGGGCCGGCGCACGCCCGGCTTTGTCAGCCGAGACGCCGACCGCAAGGGGGTGCGCCTCTATGAAGCCCCCGGATGAGGCCATGACGCGCGCAGAGCTGTGGTGGGAGTTCGTCGTCCGCGACCTCGGCGCAGCACGGATTCTGTTGGGACAGGCGGATATGGAAGCGATCGTCTGTTTCCATGCCCAACAGGCGGCCGAGAAGGCCCTCAAGGCCTACCTCGCCTTCCTGAGCGAAGACGACATCCCCAAGACCCACGACCTCTCGCTGCTGCAAACCCTCGTCGTGCAGCGCGGGGGAGACATCTCCCCTGCGGAGGGCATCGAGCATCTCGACCAACACGCGGTGGCTTCCCGGTACCCCGAGGAGGAGGCCCCCACCGCCCTCGAAGCAACCGAGGCGCTGGGTTCTGCCACGCGGCTGATTGCCGTTGTGCGAGAGGCCATCGGCTTCCGCGAGCTCTCGCCTCATGCGGATCCAGGCTGCGAGCCGGACGCCTGACCCAGTGCCATACTCTCGCTCACGGCGTGCGTTGCACGGCCTCCCGCAGGCCCTCGACGCTCAGCCCGCGTGCTACCAGGTACACCGGCGCCGAGGCGAGCTTCACGCTGCGCCCGATGAGGTCGTTCCCCATCATGTCGCGGGCCACGATGCGCTCGTCGGTCCACGTGAGGGTGGGCGGGGTCTTCGTGTTGCGGGCCCAGGCGGCCAGGAGCGAGCTCTCGCCCAGCCGGAACAGGTAGCCCTTGAGCTGCTTACCCCAGTCCAACTCCCCCTGCGGCGTGACACCGGGCTGGAACAGCTCCGCGAACGCCGCCAGCGCCGGGTAGATCTTGCGCGGCGCGCCCCCGTACTCGAAGAAGATCCCCTCCGTGTTGTCGGCGTTCAGACCCGGACACGTGCCGGCATGGTAGAAGATCCGCTCGACACCGTGCGCCAGCAGGATCACGTTGAACCGCATGCTGTACTCGGCCTGCACCCGCTCACCGGGCAGCGGGGCGTTGAACCCGCTGTTGCGTACCG
The DNA here is from genome assembly GCA_964542355.1 of uncultured Armatimonadia bacterium. GTDB lineage: Bacteria > Armatimonadota > Zipacnadia > Zipacnadales > JABUFB01 > CAZIWQ01. The sequence continues at coordinate 1,308 of CAZIWQ010000208.1, read as the reverse complement.
GCGTCCGCTCGAAATCGTCATCGCTGTAGTAGCCGTGCTCGGTCAGCCAGATGGGCCTCGGCCCACCGTGCTCCGCCATCAGCTTCTGCAGCAGCGACAGGCCCTTCTCAATCGCCTCGGGCGGGGTCAGACCGGGGTAGGTGTGCACGTCCACCGCGTCCACGGCCGCCAGGGCCCCCTCGGCGAACATGTCGCGGAACATCTTCTCCACCGAGGTTGGCCAGGCGCCGATGCCGGCAAGGATCCGGCAGTCAGGGTCAGCCTGACGAGCAGCCTGTGCGAACAGCTTCACGAGCCGCCCGTAGTCCTTGCCGCTATAGCCGCGCTGCTGGGGCAGCGAGTAGTCGGTGTACAGCGGTTCGTTGAACACCTGGTACCACGTGACCCGCCCGTGGTAGTGCTTCACTGTCTCTGCCACCCACCGGCTGAACTCGCCGTCATCGCGGGGGGCGAAGGCCTGCCGCTGGCGGTTCTCCGGGTAGTTGGGGCCGGCCTTCACCTCAGGCGGAGCGCTGGAGGACCAGTTGGCCGAGGGGAACGGCAGCAGGGCCAGGACCTGTTGGCCGAACGATCGCGGCCGATCGATCTGGTAGTCGGTCTCGGTGAAGTCGAAGGGGGCTTCCGGGGACGGCTGCACGTCCTGCCACTTGATCGACCAGTCGCGGATCCACAGCAGTCCGCCCGCCACGCATTCGCGCAGCAGGTGCGGCCAGGCGTAGGCGTGGTTCACCCCGAAGATCGAGTCGCGGGCCGTGTAGCGTGAGATGAGGGCGAGGCGCAGGCCGCGCGGGCGCGCCTGACCGTTCACCGCGACGTGCACCCGGTAGAAGCCCTTGCGCGTCAGGCCCGGCTCCACCGTCTGGTCCCAGTGGGGCGTCTGCGCCGGAACGGTGAAGGCCTGCCGCCAGGCTACCTGCTCGTCGCAGTCGGTCGCCGTCAGCTCAACCGCCACCGGCTGGGGGGTGTCATTGTGTGCCGCGAGCGCGAGCCGCACCGGCTGTCCGGTGAAGAACACGTTCCCCTCCTGCCGCGTCGCCAGGCCCACTTCGAAGGGATCGCGCGGTGCGTACGCGGTCGACTGGGTGCCGGCCTCGAGCTGGATGCCATCCAGCCAGACAGTCACCGGCAGCGCCTCGGGGGTCGCCAGCACCGGCCCGGCACCGATACTACACCAGGCGGTGGGGGCCTTGAACGCCAGCTCGCAGCGCTGCCAGTCGCCGGTGGCACGCACCTCCCGGTTGGTCGCTCCGGCCCCGAACGGCCTCACCTGAAGCCGGACGGGAGTGTCCGGTCGGCTGGCCCGCAGCC
>CAZIWQ010000207.1:0-8866 GCA_964542355.1 uncultured Armatimonadia bacterium | reverse complement strand
GTCCGGCGTACCGGTCGGGCGACACCCGTGCCGGACAGGAGTGTCCGGCGTACCGGTCGGGCGACACCCGTGCCGGACAGGAGTGTCCGGCGTACCGCACGACACCGGGCCCGCTACTTCACCGGCACGAGGGCCACGTAGTCGAGGTTCATGCCCCGACCGTCCACATTCGTGAGCTTGATCGTGTGCTCGCCGGCCGTCAGCGGGATGTTCAGCCGCTGGCTGTTGGCGTCGCGGAAACAGGCGTGGGCCCAATCGCTCTGGGTGGCACTGCCGAAGCCGCCCGTGCCGCCGAAGCTCGTGCGGGCCGGGGCCCCGCCATCGATGCTCAGCTCACGCGCCACCCCGACGGGGGTGCAGTAGCGCAGCACCAGCCAGTACCTGCCGTCCGTGGGGACGGTGAGCTTCCAGCTCAGCCAGTGGTCCTTGCTGTCCCAGTGTGAGAACGCCTTGCCGACGGCGCCGAGCTTGTCGTCCCGGAGCTGCACCTGCCCGCCGCCCTGCTCGACGAAGGCCTCCGCCTGAGCGAGTGGCACGTCTGTCAGGGGCAGCTCCTCGATGCGGAACGCGCCGCTGGCCGTGATGCCCTCCTCGCCGCCGAGCCGTGCGGTGACCGTGGCCTGCTTGCCGCCGTAGAGCAGGGCGGGAGCCTGCTTGAGTGTCACCTGGAATGTGGCCTCGGCCATCTTCCCGGCCTCGGCGGCCAGCTCCACGGTCTCCGGCGTCACGGTCAGGTTGTCATCGCCGGTGAACCGCACCGTGCCGGCGGCACGTGCCTCCGGAGGGGCGGAGAGCGTGACCTTCGCCTCGAGGGGCTTGCCGATCACGATGCTTGAGTCGGCACTGCTCAGCCACATTGCGGGCCCGGTCTGGCTCAGGAAGTAACTGAGCATCGGCGCCTGGGCATAGCCCATCGCGAGGTGCGCCACGTCCTGGCGATAGATGGGGTCCTGGAGCAGGCAGACGTGCCGGTCGGTGGCCGGGATCGTTGTGGTGTAGATGCGCAGCTCACCCTTCACCGAGGTGATGAGCTCCTCGCGCCAGTCGCCGAGGATGTCGGCCCAGAAGCTCTGGCCACCCTCGATGTTCTGCGCCTCGGCGGCGCCCCGGTACTTGGTGATGGCGCGGCCGGAGACGATCTCGCGCTGCGAGTCGGCATCCCAGTAGACCGTGCAGAACGGTGGCACCTTCTCATCGCGGGCGAGGAGTTCACCCTTGCACGACAGGAGCCAGCGCGGCGGGTTGCCGCCGTACTTGTCCCCCTTCGGCGCCCCCTTGGGGTCTTCCGCGGCCCAGACTTCGGTGCCGGGGATTGTGGGGTCGATATCGGCGGCCATGCCGAAGCCGACGTGGTGGGTCTGCTCCGGCAGTCCCCAGATCATCTCGCCGCTACGGGCGTCCGCCAGGCACACGCCACTGTGCTTCTGGGCGGTCTCGAGGTGATAGAAGACCTCGAGGCCAGGGCGGTCGGGGTCGATGTCTCCGAGAAAGAAGCGATCGGGATGGCCCTGGCCGGTCGACCACAGGCCCCGACCGTCATCGTCAACCACGGCACATCCGAGCAGGACCTCGTCGCGCCCGTCACCGTCGATGTCCCCGGTGTGCATGAAGTGCGCTCCCTGTCCGCGCCAGTTGGTTGGCCCCGTCTCTTCGCGGTTGTCCCACGTCCATAGCTCCCGGAGCTTACCCGCGTGGAACTCGTAGGCGACGGCGATCATGACCGTGTAGGTGCCCCGGGCCACCACCAGGCACGGGGTCTTGCCATCCAGGTAGGCGACGCCGAGCTGGTTGCGCGAGGCATAGTTGTAGCCGCTCCCGCCGCCACCAAACGGCTTGCGGTCGATCCAGTTGGCCCGTGCCTTCTCCTTGCCGGTCTCGCCATCGATGATCGTGGTGTATTCGGGGCCGCTGACCACCCGGCCGTCGGAGCCGCGCGGGTCGCCCTCACTCGTCTTGCAGGCCACCTCCGCCTTGCCATCACCATCGAAGTCATAGACCAGGTAGGGCGAGTACCAGATGCCGCGCTCGATGCCCCAGCCGAGGTCGTAGCGCCACAGGAACCGACCGTCCCCCGTGTAGGCCTCCAGCTTGTACGTGTCCGGGCTCTTCTCCCAGTAGCTGCGGTAGGGGTCGATGTTGTCCTGCGGCTGCTTGATCACATAGTCGAGCTTGCCGTCGCCGTCAAGATCACCGAGCCCAACCTTCTGGAAGGTGTAGTCGCCATCGAGCTTGAACGACAGGTAACCCTTCGCCTCCGGGTTGGCGGGCAGGGAGGCGGTCACGGAGGCGGCCAGCTCGGCCCCGTTCACCCAGGGCTTCACGAACCACTGGTTGTCGCGGTCGAGCGGCGCCTTCTCGTCGACGAAGTCGGTCGTGCGGGTGAGCGGCTTGTCGTTGAGCTTCACCGGCAGCATGCGACCGGTGGCCCGGTAGACATTGAAGGCGATGTCGGCCGGGTCGGTCTTGAGCAGACGCCAGCCGAGGTAGACCTTCCCGCCGGCGAGTGGCAGTGCGAGCATGCCGCGGTCCAACTTCTCCTCCACGCGCGTCGCGGCATAGCCGGTGACCTTCGCCTTGGGCTTGACCACCACCGGCGGCTCATGGGTCTCGGCCAACTGGACATCATCGACCCACACCGTCGCCTTCCCGCTCCCGACGACGCGGAGGTAGATCTGGTCGCAGCCATCGGGGATGCGGCAGGTCGCCTCGACCCGCTTCCAGTCCTCCGTGCCAAACACGCCGTCGGCACCCAGGCTCCACGTGATGAGCTTGCCCTGTCCCATCGCAACGACGGTCAGGACCGCCTCCTCCGTGTCCTCACACTTGAGCCAGGCCGTGGCGGCGAACGTCTGCCCGGGTGTCACACTCAGGCGGCCGCTGTTGGTGAGGGCATAGTCACGCTCGCCGGTATTCGTGAACTTGACGCAGCGCTCGCCGGCGTGGCCGGGGGCCACCAGCTCGGCGCTGCCGGCATCCTTGTCGCGCGTCCAGAACGCCCAGCCGCTGTGTGCGAAGTCCTTGCCGAACTCGAAACCGCCGTTGGCAACCCCCATCGCTTCGGGCATCGCGGCGGTGAGCGTGATGGTGTCGAGGTAGCCGAAGCCGGGGTTGACCTTGTCGGCATAGCGGTCGTCGAGCCAGAACTCGAGTTTGCCGTCCTTGATGTCGAAGCGGCCCAGCCGCCAGCCGAGCTCGGACAGGCGCTTGTACTCCTTGCCATCGAGGGACACGGCCAGGTCGCGCCCACCCTTGAGGTCGACATAGTACGCCCCGACGGGGATGTCGGGGATCAGGAGATGCAGGGGCGGAGCGCCCTCCTCGGGCGTCGCGCGGTCGGCCATCACCTGCGGGGACTGCAGCACCACCCCGCCGGACCACTTCTTCATCGCGTCGTTGTCCGTACTCCACACGTTCCACTTGTCGGCGGACGACTTGTCGGCGACGAGCGCGTCCTTGTTGACGGCGACGGTCTCCGCCTCAATCACGAGCGGCTGGGCGTGGAGCGAGAGTGCGCACAGGAGCAGGCTTAGCGGCAGCAGTAGACGGGTCATAGTCTCTCTCCGGTTGGGTCTCCCTGGCAAGCGCAGGGGATTGCGCGTCCGCGCGGTAGGTGACGTGACATCCGGTAGCGAAGTTCACCATGGAGAGAGCCGAGGCCTCCTGGCGGCGGGCGAGGTGCACGAAGGGAGCGGTGAAGATGGATCGGGCAGTGGCGTCACGGCGCTGGCTGGTGACTGTGACCGTACTGGCATGGGGCCTGGTCGTGGGTGGCCCTGGTGCACCTGCAGCGGCGGGAGCCGCTCGGCCCGGCGAGGAGACCACCGGGCCGGATGGGGCTGTCTACGTGTGGGTGCCACCCGGGGAGTTCGACATGGGCAGCAACGACGCAGAGGTCGAGCACGTGGCGAAGGCCTTCAACGTCGAGCGTGCCGCGCTCGCCCACGAGCAGCCGCAGCACCGCGTGCGCATCACTCGCGGGTTGTGGCTCAGCAAGCTCGAAGTCACCAACGCCCAGTACGCACGGTTCCTGGAGGCCACACGTCACGAGCCGCACCCACTGTGGGATGACTTCAGGGGCCACGGCGAACTGCCAGTCAGCAACGTCACGTGGGACGAGGCAGTGGCGTACGCGCGCTGGGCTGAGGGACGCCTGCCGACGGAGGCAGAGTGGGAGTGGGCGGCGCGCGGCCCCGACGCGAAGCGCTTCCCGTGGGGGGCGGCCTGGAGCCCCAGGAAGTGCAACAGCGCGGAGTACTGGTACCGGGCCCCGATCCGCGACCTGGATACATGGAAGAGCTGGTTCCGCAGTGTGGGCGCGAACGAGAGCGCGGACGGCTGGGTGGTGCCGCCTGCCGTGACGATACGCCACCTGAAGCCTGCCGGGAGCTTCTCCAGGAACGCGAGCTGGTGTGCTGCACTGGACCTGGCGGGCAGTGTGTGGGAGTGGTGCGCGGACTGGTACGCGCCGGACTACTACGGGAGGTCGCCGGGGTCTGACCCGCAAGGTCCCACGCAGGGCGATAGGCGCGTCGTGCGGGGCGGGTGCTGGAACCACATCCCGCACATGTGTCGCGGGGCGACACGGATTGCCTACGTCCCCGACTGCAGGCTTCTCACCCTGGGGTTCCGCTGTGTCAGGACGCCCTGAGCGATGCGGGGTGCGTGTGAGGCCCCCGCGGGACGGCACTCGGTGTGATGTTCTACGTGCTGGCGAGAGAGGCGGGCGTGAGGCTCCCAGCCTCGGCGCTTGGCGGCCTTCCTCCGCTCGCAGGCGCGAATGTGCGTGCGACTTGGCTCAAGTGCGAGAGCCTCCGCTGGTAGGATGGTTGCGTAGGAAGGGAGGTTGGGGTATGATAGCGGGAAAGGAGGCGTCGAGTATGCCAAGTGCCAGAGTATCGGAGAAGGGGCAGATCACCTTACCTGCAGACGTTCGGCGGAAGCTGGGCATCTCGCCTCACTCGCGAGTCGAGGTGCTCCTGCGTGACAATGAGATCGTCATCCGCCCCATCAAGAGTATTAGCCAGTTGTACGGCATCTTCCATGAGCACGTGCGGGGGCACCAACCGGTTCCGTGGCAGGAGGAGCGTAGCCGCATGGAGGAAGCGGTGGGACGGGAGGTCGCCGATGAGTAGCCGCCCCCCGCACTGGACTGTCGACGCCAACGTCATCCTCCGCTACTTGCTCAAGGACGACCCCAAGTTGGCGGCTAAAGCCCGGGCCATCTGGCAGTCGGTGGAGGAGGGGGGCACCGTAGCAGTGTGCGACCCCGTTACGCTTGCCGAAGTCGTCTTTGTGATGTGCTCTGTCTACAAGCTGCCCAACGAGGCGATCAGTGAGGCCCTCCTCGGCCTGCTGCAGTCAGAGGGGGTGGCGATGCCTGACAAGGGACGCTACCTGCTGGCACTGCGGCTGTTCGCAGGACCAGCCCGCCATTTCGGCGACGCCTGCGCCTGCGCAGCGGCACTGGAGGTCTGCGAGGGTCGTCTCTACTCCTTCGACCGCGACCTGTCGGGGGTCCCCGGGATCCAGCGACGCGAGTCCCCGCAACAGCAGTGAGTGGCACGCATCGCGGCCTCACCGCGGTAGCTGCGACGCAGTTGGCGGGGGCGTTCGCACTGCCCACTCAAGGTCTGTGCGGCGCGCCTGCGTTCACGTCTTCCCGTTCGCCACCATGCCCCCCACCAACTCCGTCACCGTCACCTCGATCGGGCCTGCCGGGAAGGCCTGCAGGAACGGCGCCGTCCACGACAACACCCCGTCCTTCGTCGTCGCATACACGGTCTGCGTCACGACTCCGCATCTGAGCTCGATGCGCAGCGGCAGCGCAGCGCGGAGCAGCCCCTTCGCTCCCAGCACCCGGGCCCCCAGCCTCACACCCTCGGCCGTCCGCTCAGGTCGGGATGTCAACTCCACCCGCGCGATGCGGTCGGGCAGGATCGCCAGGACCTGACCATCGCCCCCGGCGAGGTCCAGGTCGAGGTGGAACGCCTGGCCGGCCCTCAAGACCTCAGGGCCATGCTCGTCAGAGAAGAGCCGGTAGACGAGTCCGTCCATGCCGACGAGCTCCACTCGCGCCGCAACGCCCGGGAACTCCATCGGCAGCAGCATGAAGTGGTTGTACTGGGGGCGCTTGCTGCGCAGCTCCGGCGAGGTCGGGTTGACCTGGTGGTCGTTGATGATGAACAGGTACTTCGCCGCACCGGCCTCGCGCAGGTTGTACACGACCTCGGGGTCACTGACGCACACGCGCGCCTCATCGAGGATCGGTGCGAACGTGCGGCGGATCTCGGCGGCCTTGAGCAGGAACGTGCTGATCGTGTACTGGCGCGCCCGGCGCTGATTCCACTCCTCGCGCTTGTCCTGCGGCCACCAGGTGGTGAACTTCGCATCAAAGCTCACCGGGAGCTTGCGGATGCCGGGCAAGTCGAGCGTCGAGTTCGCGCCGACGTAGACGACTCCACCGCGTGCCATGTAGGCGGTCAGCGCTGCCCGGGTCCGGGCATGCAGGTGCTCGACATAGGGGAACACGAGCACCTTGTAGGGGAGCTCGCCGCCCTGCATGAGACGGTACTCACTCACCACGTTCAGCGGGACATGCGCGTACTTGAGGACCTCATACGCCTCCTGGGTGGCGTGGGTCGTCCACCAGCGGATGACGGGCTTCCACGGATCCTTGTCATCGCCGGTCAGCTCTCTGAGGCCGTCGACCGCCTCCTGCGAGTAGCTCCATACAACTCCGACGGGCTCTTGAGAGTTGCGCATCTCGTAGAGTGTCGGGGTCAGGGGCTCGAGCACCTCGCGCGCCAGGCGCCCACACTCCTCCCATGCCTCTGAGCCGGGCAGATTCCACCAGCAGTAGTTGTAGACGAACCAGCCAATCGAGTCGACGCCATGGGCGATGGCCTGCCAGGTCATCTCACGCATGTACTCGGGCGGCGGCACGTGGGAGACGCGGTCGTAGGAGTCAAACCCCTGCAGCAGGTCCAGAACCGGTACCTGCGGCCGGCCCTGCAGCACCGCCGTCTCCTCTAGCAGCGCGGCGTTCAGCCCTGTGCGGATCACCATCGTGCCGGGGTAGGTGTGATCCCACAGCAGGTCGAAGCCGGACTGGGTGTTGAGCTGGTCATCCCCATGAGCCATGCCGCCCGACTGCGGAAGCGACGCAAACATGCGGGTCAGGTGGGGGTTGGCGCGCTTGGCCACCTGGCTGGCACGCGCATACATCCGGCCGATCATCTGGTTCTTGAACGTGCAGTAGTCGACCCAGCGGTCGAGGAACTGCGGCGAGAAGTCGGCGGTGGGCGTCGGCAGCTCCCGGCCGAACTGCGCGCGGAACGCAGCCCGGCAGTGCTCGCAATAGCAGTTGCCGAACTCCGTCTCATCCCCCATGTGGCCGTACTTGACCCATGGCGAGCGGGCAAGCGTCGCCGCCCGCTCGGCTACGGCCGCGTCCATGTACGCCAGCGCGCGCGGGTTGGCGAAGCACGGGATGCCGGCGACAGGCTTGCCCGCCTCATCGCGGCGCCACGTGCTCTCGTCCTGGGCCGCCGCCTTCGTGGCGAGCGGGCAGCCGAACGACTCCCACCCCTGCACCCCGGCGTTGCCCAGCGACTCCGGGGCGCCGAAGTACAGGGTCGCTGAGTGCGAGACCAGGTCGCGGGCCCACAGTCTCTCCATCTCGGGGGTGCGGTAGTAGAAGGCACCACCCCACTGGAAGTTCATCGGTTGGTCCGGGTGCGCGAAGGCCGGCGGCTTCACCCAGTCAACCGCCGGGTCGGGCACGGCCGGAATGGGCTTCCTGTCACCAATCGCGGCCGCGGCCAGACGACGCCACAGGGTGCCCGCATAGGGGTTGAGGTTGCTCGGCGCGGCGGCGCGCAGCCAACCGAGATCATCGCCGGTGTAGACGACGATGTGGCCGCGCCCGTGGGTGCCCCGGCAGATGAGTGGCCGCTCGCCGACGGTCGCCAGGACCTCGCCCCGTGGCGTGCAGGCATGGAGGGCATAGACCTGCCACTCGGGGGCGACGAGGCCCTCGCCGAGGGTGGCAGAGGGGAAGGCCGGCTGCGTGGCCGCAGAAGCCCCCTGCCCCCGCTTCCCGACGACCAGCCAGTCCGGCGTCGTGGTGATCGCGACCGGCAGCAGCTTCCCCAGAGCACTGTGCTGGTAGCTCGCCACGGTCTCTCCGACACTGTACTCGGTCTTCGCGCAGCCCCCGAGGCCGAAGAAGCCGGCATAGACCAGCAGCCCGCCGCCGGCGCGCACGTGCTCGATCAGGGCCGGCTCGTAGGGGTCGCCCACGCTCTGGCGCACATCGTCGAGGATGACGAGGTCGACGTCCGCCAGGGGGAGCGGGCCGCGATGGGCTTCGAGGTCGAGGCGGCGCACCTCCCAGCCGGTGAGCCACCGCTCGAACCGCGCGGCATAGCCCAGCAGCCCCCGGATCGTGCAGTCGTGGCCGGGGTGGTGGTAGGGGAAGGTGTTCTCGGCATACTTGCCCCAGGCGTATTCCGACACGTGCCCGTCAGCGAGGACGAGGCAGACAGGCCGATCTGTCGCGGCCGCGGTAGACACTGCGCTCACCCCCATGACCAGGAGTAGGAGGGGTAGTGCGACGACTGCCCGGAGATGCACGACAGCGCGGGTGCGGCCCGACGAAGTGGGCTTCATAGGGTGCCTCTGCGACATGGAGTTGGGCTGCAGGGTCGTTCCTGGGACGGCGCGGCAACGGCGGCCTAAACGCTCGCAGGCGATCAGGGTCGTGCCGGAGCCGCTAAATAACTCGAGTACTTCATCTCCACTCTCGGAATGGTTACGAACGCATCTCTCGTAAAGTTCGACTGGCTTCATGGTCGGATGCAAATCT
>CAZIWQ010000206.1:0-8900 GCA_964542355.1 uncultured Armatimonadia bacterium | reverse complement strand
CGAACACCTGGCGAGCGAGACTGGCACCCCGTGCGAACGCGAGTGGAGGTCAATGGCAATGCGCAAGGGTTTCACGCTCATCGAGCTGTTGGTGGTCATCGCGATCATCGCGATCCTCGCGGCGATCCTGTTTCCGGTCTTTGCCAGGGCCCGTGAGAAGGCGCGACAGACAAGCTGCCTATCCAACATCCGACAGATGACCGTGGGGATGCTCTGCTACGTCCAGGACTACGACGAGGTGTTCCCGGGCAACCACTATGCTTGGCCGGCTCCCAGGATCCCGGGTGCCTACTACGCCACCTTCAACATCTTCATCATGCCGTACGTGAAGAATCAGCAGGTCTTCGGCTGCCCCAGCAGGGTCATGACCTACGTTGACGTCAATCCCCCCGGCACCCAGGTCTTTACGCTCAGCTATGGGTGGAACCAACTGTACGTGGGGGGCGGGCCGGGGTATTCCGGTGGCCCTGGTGCTGCCCTGGCCACCGTCCAGGCACCCTCGATGACCCTCATGATCGCGGATGCGGGCGGGGGCGTTACCGGGTGGGCCGGCTGCACCGCCTACGGCGAGATGAGTCCTTCGTTGGCGCCGCCCGCCCAATCCGCCGGCTCCGGTCAGCAGCGGCGCGTGTGCGCGGACCGCCACAACGAGGGCGCCAACTGCGGCTTTGTGGACGGCCACGCCAAGTGGCTCAGTGGCAGCACGGCGGGCCTCGTTACCGGCTCAGACAACCTGCTGTTCAGCCTCACCGCGCGCTAGCAGAACTACCGCACTGCGGCCGGAACCCGGGTCCGCCGTTGGCGGAGCGCCGTTGGGGGGGCCGGATCCCGCAGAGCCGGACGGTCGCCGCGTAGGTCGAGCGTCTCGCTCGACAAGACCCGCCGACCGGGACGGTCGGCCTACGCGTCCGCGTCTCGTCCCTCGCCGCAGGCCCTCGTCGTCCGGCCCCTCCCTCCAACGGCAAGCCGTCGTACCAGCCGGCACACAGCTTCGGCCGGCTGGCCCCGGAGTGCGGCGGCTGGGCGCTGCGTTTCGCTGGCGTGAGAACCGCGCCGTTCGCGATCGCCTCGCAGACACCATACCCGGCCAACTACTGAGCGCCATGCGGGCCGGCATCGCGGGCCACCACTAGCTGGATGCGGGTGATCCCCGGAGGAGAGCCACATGGCTGAGGTTGCAGTCCCTGGTTGGCTGACCTACCCCGAGGCAGAATGGGCTCCGCTCACGCCCGGGCAGGCCGGCTTCCGCCAGCCCGAGTTCGACCGGGCCATCGCACAGCACCAGCCCCGCCCCTCCACCTTCTGGGGCGAGCGTCACGCGGCAGGCGACTATGGCGCCGCCCTGACGCGTGCCGGCTACCTGGTGCAGACGTGGGGGCGCGCCGCGGACTGGTGCTACCAGACCGCCTCCGTTGGCAAGGCCTTCGCGCGGGCGGCGCTGGGGCTGGCCGTGGAGAAGCTAGGCCTCGATCCCGACGAGCCGGTGTGCCGCACCTGGACCGGTGCGGGCGAGCTGTCCCACCCGCACAAACACCTCGACAATGAGCGCCACCGCCTCATCACCTGGCGGCACCTGGTCGATCACGCGGCGGGCTTCGGCATCGAGAATGCCCACCACTGGCGCCAGGGGGTGTTGCCGGACGAGGACTGGATCCGCGCACAGTGGACAGGAGACCCCTTGTTCGACATGTATGCGCTCCGTCCGCCCGGCACGCGCTACTACAGCAGTGCCGGGTATGTCCGACTCGGCCAGGCGCTGACGGCCCTCTGGGACATGGACCTCAAGGAGGTGCTGGACCGCGAGCTGTTTGGCAAGATGGGCCTGCCGGCTCAGCGATGGCGTTGGCTGTCCCTGGCCGAGGCTCATGCGGCGAAGGACATGTACCCGGCCACACCGGGGTATGCCGAGTACGTCGACCCACCGTATGAGATCAACGGCCATGTCGTGCGTGGCGCGCCAGGCTGGGTGTGCATGTCGGCGCTGGACCTGGCGCGCTTCGGGCTGCTGGTGGCGACCGGCGGCGTCTGGCGAGGGGAGCGTCTACTCGGAGCAGAGTGGCTCATCAGCAAGAGCGGGGGCAACCACAGCACCGTCGTTGGCGACCGGATCAGCTTCGTCGCCGGGGCCCGCGTCGCCACTGAGGACTTGCCGTCGTTCTTGTGGGTGCCGGACTTCGTCGAGTACCGGTTCCCGCAGGAGCTGATCGAGCCGGCAGGCCGGCCGTAGCGAGAAGGTCCTTCCGTACGGGGTGGCGAATAGGGCAGTCACGTGGTTGCGTGAACCAGACTACACGTAGGGAGGCGGACCGTCATGATGGGCAAGTTGCTGTCCCGATGGGGCGTCGTGTATGCCGTGGTCCTCGCCGTGGTGCTCGCCGTGCCACTGGTGTGCCTGCCAGGATGTGGCGGTGGTGGTGGCGACGGTGGGGGCGGCGGCAATGTGAACACGATGGAGCAAGTCGCAGCGCAGGTCAGCCAGATCATCACCGGCAACATCGACTACGCGAACCTCGCCGCGAGCCTTCAGACCATCACGAACCTGCTGGTCCAGCAGGTTGGCGGGCAGGTTGCGGGCTTTGAGACCGGTCCGGATTACATCACGGTCATTCACGAGAACCTGTCGCGTGAGACGTGGTTCTACAACCCGTTGTTTGCGGAGCCGGCGGACGGGACCCAGGTGAAGCCGGCAGTGGCCACCAAGGCCGTTGTGGGCAACCAGCAGGCCATCGTGATGGACGTGCTCGCCGGCGACCCGGTGTTCGCGGCTCAGCACGGCGCCGTCCTCGCGTCCATCCGCTCACAGTTCACGGCGCAGGGCTTCACCGTGCACCAGGTTGACGGCGCGAGCGCGAACATCGAGGCCTTCAAGCATCTCGGCGGCGCGGGCGCGGTCTTCGTGATCACCCATGGTTGCGCCACGGGGGACGGCTACTTCCTGGAGACCGGTGAGGCTGTCACGACCGCGAACCGCACGACATACATGACGGACTGGGAGGGAGACTTCCTGCGCCCGTCGCATCCGCTCTACCCGGGTAGCCCCGGCGTGGGCACCGCGAAGTGGATGGTCTCCCATCATTTCTTCAGCCGCGAGTATGCCGCGGGCGCCTTCCCCGGCACGCTGTTCTACAACGGCGCCTGCCAGGGCACGACCAACAGTCTGCTCTCAAGCGTCCTCGAGAGCAAGGGAGTAGCCTGCTACATCGGCTGGTCGCAGTCCCAGGGCGTCTCGCCGTGGCATGCGCACTCCCTGTTCGGCCTGATGGGCGACGGCAGCACCGTTGCGTCGGCGATGCCCCGGGTGCCGACCTCGCTGTCGCAGTGGCTCTCCCCGCCCGCCGTCCCGCAACTCGGCGGCGGCAGTGACAGCAGCACGCAACTCAAGTCGGGCGGGACCACGGGCCTCGCCGTCGACATCACGTCACCTGCCAACGGTGCGACGATCGAGGGCAACGCCGTCACCGTGCAGGGCACGGTCTCGCCGATGTCCGCGGATGTCTACGCCACCATCACGGTGAACGGAACCGACACACCACTGTCGCTGACAACCGGCGGGAGCTTCAGCACGATCGTCAACCTGATCACCGGCGCCAACACGATCGTGGTGACGGCCATGGGCAATGCCGGTGCGGGCTCCGACTCGATCACCGTGACCAGCACCCAGGAGCCGGTTGGCAACGCGCTAGAGGTCGTCTGTAACTGGAGTAGCGCTGCGGTGCGGGTCGACCTCCATGTGATCCGCGTCACGAACGTGGCTGCGCTCGTGACGATGCCCACGTGGGGTCAGGCGGAATGGACGGCGTTCCTCAACACGGAGGACTGCTCGGTCAACCATCCCAGCTCGGCCTGGGGCGGGCTGTGGAACACCGCCGGGGGCACCCAGCAGACCGTGATCCTCCCGAACCCGCCCAGCACTGCGACCTACTATGCCGTGGTCACGCACTACTTCGGCACCCCGCCGCTCGGAGGGTCGACCAGTGCGGTCAGCGTGAGCGGCACAGTCGACACCCTGCTCCAGGACGCGACCTTCAGCGCCTCGTTGACCAATGGCGGCGCCCTCACCGGCACTGACCCGTTCGACGTCTTCGGCGTCGCGGTCGTTTCCCTGCCGGCGGGAATCATCGACACCAGCTTGTCGGGGACCTACACGGTCTACCCCTAGAGACCCGGCCGAAGAGGCCACTTCCGGCCGGGTCTCTAGCGGCGAGACGGCTGTGAGTGGCTTCTGCGGGTCTCTGAGCGTAGCGTCGCGGCCTCAGCACGGCTTTTCGGCCGCTCTCCTAGGGACGCATTGCGAGCGGTGACGTGCCGCTCGCCGACAGACCCAGCCACAGGGGCAGGCCCGTACCGGGCCTGCCCCTGTTTGTTGTGCGGCACGGTGGTGCGCGCCGCGCGGCTCTCCGTGTCGGGCCAGTCGGTGATCCCGGAAGGTAATGGTCGCCCGGGGGAGGAACGAGGGGGGGCCGGTCGCGCTTCCCGCAGCCTGAGATCCCCGAGGTGGTATGATGCGCCGCGCATTCCGGATGCTCTTGCTTGCTGTCCCGGCCGTCGTATTCGCGCAGTTTGACCTGCCCTCGGAGCTGCGGACGCGGATCCCGGTGAGGGTCCCCGCCCTGGACAAGCTACTCGAGGAGAAGCCGCCGGTCACAACCAGCCTGGTTGATGCACGCACTGACATCCCGTTGCTTGACGACTTCGACCCGCAGACACTGGCTCCGCTGCTGTTCGTGCCACGCGGGCCCGCCGGCAGCCTATCCGTGCTGCCCGGGCTGTGGGAGGCGCAGTTGCAGAGCTACTGCCTCAAGCCCGGCACCTACGGCCCGGGGGAGGGCGATGGCTACATCCCCGCACCCCTCACCGGCCCGCATGCCGACATCGTGCGCAAGCTCCTGGCCGGCTCCCAGCTCCACCCCGAGATCCCGCAGGAGCAGATCCAGTTGCTAGTATGGGCCATCGTCTTGCGGACCCGGATCTCGGAGCTGGCACCGGAGCCACAGGATGTCGCCCACCGGTTGCTCACCCCGGCGGAGATCACGAAGATTGAGCGCAATGCCGCCGGAGAGGTCCAGCCCGATGTCGTTGTGCGGTTGATCGGCACCCTCCCCGACGCGGTGCGCGAGGCAGTGCAGGCCCAGTTCGACGTGCGCCGCCTGCTGACCCAGAACCTCGCCGTCCCGTTCGCCGAACTGGCGACAACGGCCGTCCTCAGCGGCGATCCCGAGCCGCCGCCCGGCAGCCGTGAGGTCCCATGGGGGCGCTGGTCGTACTGCCCGCCCGAGAACACCCGCGATGCGGGGCTCATCATCCGGTTCCTCCCCGACGGCTATGCCTGCGTCCGGATCGAGTTGTACTCGCCGGAGCGGCTGCGCATCGAGGCCGATCGCCTCGGGCGCATCACCACGATCGCCGACCCCCAGGGCAACCGCATTGACACCGAGTATGACGATGACGCGGGACGGCTCTCGTTCCGGGGTGACCCGGCGGTCACCGGTCATGCGTTCCGCTCGATCCGCCTGACCGGGCCCGACCCGGAGAAGCCCTCGCAGATGCGCGCGAGCACCTACCCGGGGACAGGATGGGCGCTGGTGGGAGTGCCCTCCGGGCGCGGGGAGCCCGCGGAGGGTGCCGCCGACCGCTTCCCCGAGGCGCGGGAGCGCTATGCGTGGGCCATCGCGCAGTGCCAGGCCCTGGGCACGCTCGGCCAGGAGCTCGGGCGCCTGAAGCCGGCGCGCGGTGCCCCGGATGCCAGACTCATCGCTAGCATCGTTGACCTCGCGCACTATGCCCGCGCGCTGAAACTGGCCCTCCCGTCGGCAGCCGAGGACGAAGCGACGCAGAGCTGGCTTGCCGACCGCCTCGGTCTTGCCTACCGGGCCCTGGCGGTGGGCATCACGGGGCTCGCGAGCGCACCGCGCGGCCAGACTGCGGTCGGCTGGTCCCGGCCGCAAGCGCCCGCCTCCGGCGGCCCGACCATCCGGCTCGCATCATTCCAGACGGCATGGCAGCTCATCTACTGGGACCTGTGGTTCCCCAAGTGGTTCCCCAAGGAGCATCCCGTCCAGTACTACAACCCGGCGAACACCGTCGCCGTCCCCGGCAACACCGCCAATCAGCGGCTGGCGCTGTCCGGAGTGTATGTCCCCACTGACCGCTGGGACGCGAACATGAAGCAATTCAAGCAGGCCGGCGGCCAGATCTCCGGCGGGGTGTTTGTGGCAGCGCAGGTGACCGGTGCGGCGACGCCCTTCAGTGCACCGTTCTTCTTCGTCCGCAAGCAGCTTGACTGGGTCGTGAACCTGTATCAGCTCGCCGGCGATACCCTGGCCAAGATCGATCCCCCGCGCAGCGACTTCCGCACGACCACGGGAGCCGAGGCGCTGCGGCCCACACTGCCACTGGTCGCAGAGGCCGACGTCAGCCCCGGGACACTGGCGGCGAGCACGGAGCTGCTGCGGGCCGCCGGCGAGCTGGCGGCGAACCTGCGCGCCACGTTGCTCGCCTACGACCGCTGTGGTGGGGCGCTGCAGGCGGGCGAGCGCGAATGGATCGGTCGGCAGATCGAGGCAATGGTCTCGCACGAACGGGCCTCCGGAGAGGCGATGTTCGTCCTGGCCGACCGCCTGGAAGACTGGCTGCGCCTGCTGCGCGAGGCGGGGGTGGAGGATGTGACGGTCACGGCGGAAGCGATTGCCGCCTACCAGGGGACGCTACGGGACGGGGGCTTCAGTGCACAGCGGCTCGCCGCGGCCCGGGGAATCGGGCTGACCGAACAGGAGATCGCCGCCTGCCTCCCGCTGCTGCTAGCCGTGGAACCGGAGGAGGCGGCGGGGAGCGAGTATGAGAAGATGGACGCTCTCGTCGTAGCCCTGCGCGCACTGGGCAAGGATTTCCTGCTTCTGCCGGCGGTGCAACCGCAACCGTGACGCGACCGCACACGGTGGTGGTGCTCCGTCCCTGTCTGGGGCCTTCCCTGCCGAGCCCAGTTGGGGGTATCATCAAGGTCTGTTCCGCACACGCACCGATAACCAAGGAGGCATCAGGATGAAACGACGTGGCTTCACGCTCATCGAGCTGTTGGTTGTGATCGCGATCATTGCCATTCTGGCGGCGATCCTGTTCCCGGTCTTCGCCAGGGCGCGTGAGAAGGCGCGACAGGCCAGTTGCCTGAGCAACCTCAAACAGGCGGGCCTGGCGTGGCTGCAGTACTGCCAGGACTACGACGAGCGGGTGCCCTCCTGCCGGGTGTCCGCCCTCTACTCACCGGGCGCCTTCGCCCAGGACTTCCCCTATGCGTTGTTGCCGTATGTCAAGAACAACCAGGTCTTCGACTGCCCCTCGAGCAGCTACACCAAGTGGGGCGGGACGCCGTCGTACAACCCGGCGAGCTACCAGCAGAACGTGCGGCTTGGCAATGAGCCCTTCGGCACCGCCAACCGCTACACGCCCGTCACGCTGGGGCAGATCCAGTCACCGGCACAGTGCCCGCTGCATTGGGACGGTGCCAACACGAACTGCGAGGGCTGGTGGGCCGCGAACTACCTCGGCATTCGGCACAACGACGGGTTCAACTGCAGCTTCACCGACGGTCACGCGAAGTGGCTGACGATGCAGCAGGCGCTGAACACGATCAGCGCCGCGCCCTGACGAACCCGGTGCAGGACTACCGACAACCCGGGCCCGGCACGTGTGCCGGGCCTGGCTTCGTTCTGGGTAGGGGGACGCCGCGGGCTGCCCCTCACGGCTCGAACGCGGTTGCGTCCTCGCCGGCCTCCACCTGCAGTTCGTCCGCCCAGATGCGGCCCTGATCCGTCATCCGAACCTGGATCATGCTGTCACGGCTCGCCCGCGCCGGGATCGCCCCCGCCACCTGGTAGCGCTGCCAACTTGTCGTCAGTGTCGCCTTCTGCCACGGGAAATGCTCGCCCCCAAACACCACCGCCATCCCCTCGCGCTCCGCCCGCAGGTAGATCGACAGGACATAGCGCTGCGGTCGCGCGTGCTGGGGCGATAGGTAGGCGTAGAAGCCGTTGTAGGCGGGCTGATTGCGCGTGATGCGCAGACAGACCTTGCCCTCGAACGGGTTGACGGAGTCCTGGCCCCAGCCGGGGTCGGGGGTGCCAATCAGCGGCTGCGAGTACCAGGGACGGTAGTAGTCGGGCCAGCCCGGCAGCGACGCTTCCTCGAAGCTCGGGTTGCAGACGAGGTTCTTCTTCCCCACCCGTCCGCTCCGCGGGAGCTCCGGCTGCGGCGTGCCGGCCGCTTCTTTCCGTGCGACCATTTTCACCTTGATGCTGACCGGCGCGGCGCTCACCGGCGCCGTCGCGAGGGTGTACGCGCGCGTCGCGTACGCTTCCAGCGTGTCGGCGAAGCTCTTGTCACGTACCGGGTAGCGGTCCGCGGTGAACAGGCGGCCGACCTCGCCCGCCGCCGGCAGGCATGAGAGGGCGTAGGTCACGTCGACCGGGTACGGGCGGCTGTTCGCGGCAAGCAGCACGCAGCCCCCGGCCGGGTTGGTGCGGAGCGCTACCTGTACGTCCGGGTACTCATCCTTGTCAGGGTCGAAGCGGCCCGGGTCATACGTGATCTCCTGCGCGAGCTCGGGCGTGACCGCGATCGGCCCCAGCGTCCGGAGCCGGCGGGCCACGGAGCGCAGCGCGTCCCACCGCCCCTGGTGCATGACCGGGTGGCGGAAGTAGAGCAGGGCCTTCGCCCCGTGGATCAGCGCCAGGTACGTCTGGCACTCCTGCTCGCGGGGGAGGATGGCCCGCTTGTGGATGCCGGACCAGAACTCGGCCATCGGCACGATCCACGTCGCCTCGTGCATCCCCTCCGCGCGCCGACGGGTCAGCGCGGTGATCTTGGAGACGAAACTCGGTGAGTCGCGCCCCGGCATCCCGCCGGGG
>CAZIWQ010000205.1:0-8909 GCA_964542355.1 uncultured Armatimonadia bacterium | reverse complement strand
TCTTGGTGGGGTGCACATTGGGGTCGACGCGCTGCGGCTCAACCTCCAGGTGGACCACACACAGCGGGTTGCGGCCGGCCGGCAGGAGCAGCCCGTAGGCCTCATTGAGTGCGTGACCCATCTGGCGACTCCGCACGAAGCGGCGGTTGACAAAGAACAGTTGGTGCTCGCGCGTCGCGCGGAGCAACTTCGGACCGGAGATGAACCCGCTCACCGCCACCCCGTCGTGTTCGAGGGCAACGGGGAGGAACTCGCGCGCCGCGGTCGCCCCGTGGACTGCGGCCAGCACCGACCGCAGGCCACCCGCACCGGAGGAGGTGAACACCACGCTCCCGTCGTGGGTGAGCTTGAAGGCGACCTCCGGATGGGCCAACGCCAGACGGGTGACCCAGTCGGCACAGTGGCCGCGCTCCCGGGCTGAGGTAGCGAGGAACTTGTGGCGGGCCGGCGTATTGTAGAACAGGTCGCTGACCTCCACCGTCGTCCCGGCGGGGCAGCCCGCCGCCGTGAGCTGTGGCGCGGCGCCGCCGTGCACCGTGACCTCGCAGCCCTCCGCGCTCTGTGGCTCACGCGTCAGGATGCGCAGGTGGGACACGGCCCCGATGCTGGGTAGCGCTTCCCCCCGGAAGCCCATCGTGACGATCGCTTCCAAGTCCTCCGCGCGACCGACCTTGCTGGTGGCGAAGCGCTGCACGGCAAGGAGTGCGTCATCGGCGCCCATCCCACAGCCGTCATCCCGCACGCGGATGAGCTTGCGTCCGCCTTCGAGCAACTCGACCTCGATCCGGTGGGCACCGGCATCAATGGAGTTCTCAACCAGCTCTTTCACGATGCTGGCCGGGCGTTCGACGACCTCACCCGCGGCGATGCGGTTGGCCAATTCCTCGCTCAGCACCTGGATCCGGGGCACGCGAACACCTTCCACAGGTACGGCAACGGCGGCAGGTGGCATTGGGCGGACGGCGGACGGCACGCACGGCAACGGCGGCATGTGGCATTGGGCATGTGGCATTGGGCATGTGGCATTGGGCATGTGGCATTGGGCGGACGGCGGACGGCACGCACGGCAACGGCGGCATTTGGCATTGGGCAGTTCGTGCATCGGGGCGACGTGACCTCTCCCCCCGTTCCCGTTCCGTCCGCCGTTGCCAGATGCCGAATGCCGAATGCCGAATGCCGCCGTCCCCACAATTGACGCCCGCACGGGGCAATGGTATACTCGACCCATCGGTAACCTGCGTGGCCGCCACCCGGGGACGCGTGGTTTGCGTGTCTGCGCGAGTGCATTCCCGGGGGCGGACGGCGGGAGTTCCGTCCGTAGGCCACAGGAGAGCGGCCGAAAAGTCGCTCTGAGGCCGCGACGCTACGCTCAGAGAACCGTAGATGCCACTCACAGCCGTCTCGCCGCTAGAGACCCGGCCGGACGTGGCCTTTCCGGCCGGGGCTCCAGCGCCAATCGGACGGCTCGCCTTGAGACATGGGATGAGATGAAGAAGACTCCTGACGTGGATCCGCGCGTCGCTGCCATGCGCGCACGCACCCAGCGGCTGTGGCTGATGGGCGGGATCGTGCCGCTGGCGGTGGCGACTGTCTTGATGCTGGCCGTCACCGCCGTATGGGCGAGCCCCTCCCAGGCTGACGAGCACACGGTCCAGCGCGGGTTCCAGGCAGTGCTGGCGGTCTGCGCCGGCCTGTTCCTCACGGGCTTCTGGCTGGACGGGAAGTGGACGAGTAACATCGCCGCGCGCGTCTGGCGAGCCGCCGGAGGCGACGAGTTCACCCCCACCAGCAGTCAGCTTGCGGCCCAGGCCGACATCGCCGTCAACACTATCACGGCGTCGCTCCGTGCGCTGGCAATCATCGGGGCGGGGATCGCCGCCTCGGCCGTGGTCTCCGTGTGGGCCGGGCTGAGCATCGGCGACGGCTTCCAGCTCATCCTGCTCGGGCTGTCGTACCAGCTCTTCGTACTGTCGCGGTGTGCACACTACGATGACGTCGTCACCGCCGCGGTGGCAGGCGAGTTGGTGGCCGTGGAGGACGACCAGGGACGCCGGCGGCATAGCACCAATAATAGCAAGTAGCACGGTCCGGCCTCGCGAGGTGGCCCCGCCGTGCTACACCCCAGCCCGCGACTCCCGCGGGCGGTTTTGTGTTCGGGGAGCGATCACGATGAAGTACCAGCGGCCGCGAGGCCTGCAGGACATCCTACCCGACAAGGTCGGCGAGTGGCAGTCTGCCGAGGCGACGTTCCGCCAGATCGCGGCGCGGCACCGCTATGCGGAGATCCGGACCCCCGCCTTCGAGAGCACCGACCTGTTTGTCCGTGCCGTGGGCCAGGAGACCGACATCGTCTCCAAGGAGATGTACACGTTCGAGGATCGCAGCGGCCACAGCCTCACGCTGCGCGCGGAGGGCACGGCGCCGACAGTGCGGGCTTACCTCGAGAACAACCTGCGCGGCCAGGACCGCGAGCGGCTGGTGAAGCTGTTCTACATCGGCCCCATCTTCCGCTACGACCGGCCCCAGGCGGGGCGCTATCGCCAGCATCACCAGTGTGGTCTCGAGGCGATCGGCAGCGCCGACCCGGCGGTCGACGTGGAGATCATGCAGCTCGCGCTGAGCTTCTACCGCGCGTTGGGCATCGGCCCGGTCGAGCTGCGCCTGAACTCGGTCGGTTGCCCTGCCTGTGCCCCTGC
Organism: uncultured Armatimonadia bacterium; assembly: GCA_964542355.1. Lineage (GTDB taxonomy): Bacteria > Armatimonadota > Zipacnadia > Zipacnadales > JABUFB01 > CAZIWQ01. The sequence goes on along the minus strand of CAZIWQ010000205.1, from coordinate 6,213 downwards.
TTACGCGGACACGCTGCAGGCGTTCCTCGGCGACCGCCTCGGCGACCTGTGCCCGGACTGTCAGCGCCGCTACGAGGCCAACCCGCTCCGCATTCTCGACTGTAAGCAGCAGGCCTGTCGCGCGATCACTGACGGGGCGCCGACGATGCTGGACGGCCTGTGTGAGGGGTGTGCGACCCACTTTCGTGCGGTGCAGGGCCACCTCGACGCGCTCCGGATCAGCTACGACATCGACCCCCGCATCGTGCGCGGCCTTGACTACTACACCAAGACGGCGTTTGAGTTCACGGCCCAGGGACTCGGGGCCCAGGACGCGATCGGTGGCGGCGGACGCTATGACGGGTTGGTCGCGCAGTGTGGCGGGCCACCCACACCCGCGGTGGGCATCGGGATGGGCCTGGAGCGGCTCCTGCTGGTGCGGGAGGCGATGGGGCTGGCGACCGCGGCGCCGGCGCGCCACGGGGTCCTGCTGGTGACGCTGGGCGATGCCGCCTGGGCTGCCGGGGTGGTGCTGTTGGCTGAGCTACGGGCCGCAGGCCTCGAGGCCGACATCGACTACCGCCGGCGCTCGCTGAAGGCTCAGCTACGCTTCGCCGATGGCGAGGGGTTTGCGCGCGCCGTCATCATTGGGGATGATGAGCTGGCGCGCGACGTTGTCGTGGTCCGCGACATGGCCTCGAGCGAGCAGACGGAGGTCCCCCGCGAGGGACTGGTGGCCTGCCTGGCCGAATGCCCCCGCGAGGGACGAGGCCCGGTCGCGTAGGCCGACCGTCCCGGTCGGCGGGGAGGCGTGTCGAGCGGGACGCTCGACCTACGCGGCATACGACTTCGGCGCTACGCCAGTAGGAGGGATGGGCATGCGGTGTCCGGCGTGCAAGCAGGAGATCACCGTCCCGCTCGACGGCGCCCGCTGCCCGCTGTGCGGGGCTGGCATCGGGCCCGCCCGGCAGCACGTGCTCCAGTTGTACATCATCTGCGGCGCGATCTTCGCCTCAGTACTCATGTACGGAGTCGCCGTCGCGCTGCTGGAGACGACCGGGTACCAGGCGATGGCGGCGCCCGTGTCAATGATCCGCACGGCCTTCCTGGCGCTCTGTGTGCTGATGCCGATTCCGCTGGTCGTACTCGAGCGGCGGCTGCTGGATGGAGGGACGGTGCCGGCCGTCAAGTCGGCGGCCGTAGTCGTAGCATCGCTGTGCGAGTCCATTGCCGTGCTTGGCCTCGTGCTCTACCTGCTGGGTGGCGGGGTCAAGTGGTTCGCCATCTTCACCGGTCTGTCGTTCGTGAGCTTCCTGTACCTGGCTTCGCGCATCCCGCTGTACGCAGGCCTGATCGACAAGTACATGACAAGCGATAGTGGCTAGCAAACGCCTGCTCGGAGGGCACCCATGGCGACACCAACCTTCCTCAAGCGCACCCACACCTGTGGCGAGCTCCGCGAGGAGCACATCGGCCGGAGCGTAGTCCTGAACGGCTGGGTCCACCGCTGGCGGGACCACGGCGGGGTGGTGTTCATCGACCTGCGCGACCGCTATGGCCTGGTGCAGGTGGTGTTTGACCCGCGCGAGGCGCCGGCGGCCCACCCACTGGCTCAGGAGATGCGCAGCGAATTCGTGGTCGCGGTCCAGGGCCAGGTGGCACGGCGGCCGGAGGGGACGGAGAACCCGGACCTCGCCACCGGAGCGATCGAGGTGCGGGTCGAGCAGGCCGAGGTGCTCAACGCCGCGGAGACGCCACCGTTCTCGATCTCCGACCAAACGGACACCGAGGAGCTCGTCCGGATGCGCTACCGCTATATCGACCTGCGGAGCGAGCGGATGCAGCGCAACCTGCTGCTGCGATCCCGAGCGGCGAAGGCGGCGCGCGGCTACCTGGACGCCATCGGGTTTATCGAGGTCGAGACGCCGCTCCTGTTCCGTCCCACGCCCGAGGGGGCGCGTGACTACCTGGTTCCCAGCCGCGTGAACCCGGGGCTGTTCTATGCCCTGCCCCAGTCCCCGCAGATCCTCAAGCAGCTCTTGATGGTCTCCGGGATCGACCGCTACTATCAGATTGCCAAGTGCCTGCGAGACGAGGATATGCGGGCCGACCGGCAACCCGAGTTCACCCAGATCGACATCGAGATGTCGTTCGTCGAGCGCGAGGACATCCTCGCGATGACGGAGGGGCTGATGGCCGCCATGTTCCGCGAGGCGGCAGGAGTGGAGTTGGAGCTCCCCTTCCCCCGCCTGAGCCATGCCGAGTGCATCGCGCGCTATGGCACCGACAAGCCCGACCTGCGATTCGGGATGGAGTTCGTGGACCTCGGGGACATCGTCAAGGACAGCGAGTTCAAGGTGTTCGTCTCGACGTTGACGCGGGGCGGGCAAGTGAAGGCGATCTGTGCCAAGGGCTGCGGCGAGTACCCGCGAGCGCAACTGGACCGCCTGACCGAGTTCGCCAAGCAGCATAAGGCGCAGGGGCTGGCGTGGATGCGGGTTACCGCGGAGGGCGTGGACTCGCCGATCGCCAAGTTCTTCTCGGCGGAGCAGCTCGAGCGGATCGTGGCGGCTTGTGCGGCCGCGCCCGGGGATCTGCTCCTGATGGTGGCGGATACGCCGGCGATTGTCGCGGAGGCGCTCGACTGGGTTCGCCGGGAGATGGCGCGACGGGAAGGCCTGGTCCAGCCGGGCCAGTACCGCTTCGTCTGGGCCCTCGACTTCCCGTTGTTCGCGTGGGACGAGGAGACGCGGCGCTGGGAGGCTGAGCACCACGCGTTCTGCATGCCGCACCCGGACGACTGGAGCTACCTCGCGACAGACCCGGGGAAGGTGCGCGCCCAGTCGTACGACCTGGTCTTGAACGGCTCGGAGGTCGCCAGCGGCAGCATCCGAATCCACCGCCCGGAGATTCAGCAACAGGTCTTTGACATCCTGGGGATCGAGGCCGCCGAGGCCCAGCAGCGGTTCGGGTTCCTGCTGAATGCCTTCCGCTATGGTGCTCCCCCGCACGGCGGGATCGCGCCCGGGTTTGACCGCCTGGTGGCGATCATGTGTGGCGAGGAGAGCATCCGCGATGTGATCGCATTCCCCAAGACGCAGCGCGCGCAGTGCCTGATGTCCGGGGCGCCGAGCGATGTGGATGCGCAGCAGCTCAAGGACCTGTACATCAAGCTCGACCTGCCGCCGAGCGACTGACCGTGTCCCGCAAGCCCGGGGGCGGCAGCTCCCGCCGACGGCTCCTGTCATGCTGAGCCGGGACCGCGCCGCGGTCCGCCGGCGAAGCATCTACTCTTGCCGGCAAGACGAGACCCTTCGTTCTGCCGGCGCCGCCGGCACCCGCAGCTCCGGGTGACATCCCTGCCACCGCCGCACCGGCCGAGGCGCAGACACGACCGCGGGCAGCTCACAAGTGAGCTGCCCGCGGTGATTCCACTGCCTGCTCAGGGCCGGACTAACGTCTCACCCCCGGGCTAGTTCGTATCGAAATACGTGTTCTGGCCGCCGGCATAGAGGGCATCGTACTTCATCGCCTTGGCATGGCCGTCCACGTAGCCGACATTGCCCGTCTCGTTGTGCCGAGTGCAGAAGTTGAAGTAGGACCAGGTTGAGTCGGTCCACGTTGGGTACTGGGAGCCGTCCTCCTTGTCCGGGCGATGCCCACGCGAGGGGCGGAGGAAGTTCCAGCCGCTGTTGGCCGTGTTGGGCGTCGCCTCCCCCTGCATCACCGTCTCGGCCGGGGACTGGATCTGCGCAAGATTCGCCTGCCACAGCAGCTCGTTGAACAGATAGCTGCGGCACCCGTTGTACGAGACACTGGCCTTGGCCGTGTTGCTGGGGCAGTCGAACACCTGGGCGTTCTTGACATACGGGACCATGAACATGATGTAGCTATAGCGATCAGGACCAATCCAGTAGTAGGAGGTCGGCAGTCTCTCGTCATAGTCCTGCACGTACATCAGGACGGCCAGGTTGATCTGCTTGACATTGGACAGGCAGGAGCTCTGGCGCGCCTTCTCGCGGGCGCGCGCAAACACGGGGAACAGGATCGCCGCCAGGATGGCAATGATGGCGATGACGACCAACAGCTCGATCAGGGTAAAGCCACGTCGCATGATACCAGCCTCCTCGGGCGGATATTGGGGGAGGGCCGACGTGCTGCCAGATCGGACTCGCGGAGCGTTGCGGGCTGCTCGCCGTTGGCCTCTGCGGCCTTACGTCGGGGTGGGTGTCCGAGCGGCACGGGTCTCCCCAGCACGGTAACGGATGAGTCCTTCGACATCGGGGCGACATCTCCTGCCTGTGCCCGGCCCTCTGTTCCCGGGCGGCTGTGGCGGGAGGGCCCGCCACACCGCCGCCAACCGGAACCGACCGGAGGCGCGGCTCGTTTCTGAGTATGGGGCGTGCGGCCCGCCGCCGGGCACCGCGCGTCCCGGACGCGTGGGGCCCGCGACATTGCAGCCCCGGGCGCGATGGTCTATAATCGCGGGTGGATGGTCACGAGCCGATGGAGAAATCACCCCCCCCTCTAGTATCATCAATCCGCCGGTTCTTCCGGTACCTGAACGCCGGTGTGCTCGTCTGCTGCCTCGCCGGGGCCGGTTTCGCCGTGGGCGCGTTCGATGAGCTCAACCGGCTGATGCCCGACTCGGAAGAGCTGTGGGCCTACCGGCCGCGGCTGGCCACCGAGATCTTCTCTACGGAGAAGCATCAGGACGGCAGCGAGTCGCACACCCTCCTCGCACGTGTGTTCGAGGAAGATCGTGACCCGATCGAGCTGTGCGACATCCCTCCCGACCTGATCCACGGGACCATCGCGATCGAGGACCGCCGGTTCTACACCCACCGCGGGATCAGCCCGCGCGACATGCTGCGTGCCGCCTGGATCGACCTGCGACACCAGGACGTCGTGCAGGGCGCCAGCACCATTACCCAGCAGCTTGTGCGCAACGTCTGGCTGAGCAAGGAGCGCACCTGGGACCGCAAGGTCAAGGAGGCGATCCTGGCCCTCGAGACCGAGCGGAAGTACTCCAAAGACGAGATCATGGAGATGTACCTCAACCAGGTGTGCTACGGGCACGGGGCGTTCGGGATCAAGACCGCGGCGCGCATGTACTACGGCAAGACCCCCAAGGAGCTCAAGCTCCACGAATGCGCCATGCTCGCCGGGCTTCCCCAGTGGCCGGTCGGGTACTCGCCCTACCGCTACCCCGAGCGCTGTCGGGGGCGCCGCGACCAGGTGCTCCTGTGGCTGCACAAGGAAGGCTACATCACCGCACAGCAGCGGCGGGAGGCGGCCGCAGTCGCGATCGAGCACGGCCTGCAGCCACTCAAGGAACGCGGTGTCATCGCCGCCCACGCCCCCCACTTCACCCATCTCGTGATCCGCGAGCTGTGTGACGAATACGGCTATGAGACCGTGTTCCAGGGCGGGCTCAAGGTCTACACCACGTTGGACCTGCGGCTGCAGGAGGCGGCGGAAGAGGAGCTGACGGAGGGGATTGAGCACCTGCGCAGTGACGGCAGCATCGGGGGCGGTCTCGTCGGACAGGGCGGGATGGCGTGCGTCGATGTGCACACCGGCGCGGTGCTGGCGATGGTCGGAGGCGTCGGCCCGTACGAGAAGGTGCAGTTCAACCGGGCCTATCCCGGCCCCCCCCGCTACGGCCGCCAGCCCGGGTCGTCGTTCAAACCCTATATCTGGGCCGCCGCGCTCGAGAGTGGCTACGGCCCGAACTCCGAGTTCAGTGCCGACCCGATCTCGATCCGTCTCGGACCCAGCAGCTACTGGACACCGAAGAACTACACCACCGGACAGACCGGCTCGTACACCCTGCGTCGCGCCCTCGCCCAGTCGGTCAACCTGGTGTCGGTGCGTCTGGTGCGCAAGCTCACTCCCTCCACAGTGCAACGGCTCGCGTGTCGCCTCCTGGACATCCCCCATGAGCGCGTGCGGGCCGTCTGGGCTGTCGCCCTGGGCACCTCCGAGCTCAGTCCGCTGGAGCAGGCGGCGGGGTACTGCTGCTTCGCCAACGGTGGTCTGCGGCCGACACGCCGCTTCCTGCGCCGGATTGAGAACGCCCGGGGACAGGTTCTGGTCGCTTACGAGCCCGAGCTGGTGCGCGTGATCAGGCCGACCACCGCCACCGGCATGCTCTCGATGCTGCGCTCGGTGGTCCAGTCGGGTACCGGCCGCGTAGCGCAGGCGTGCGGCGAGCCGTGCGGCGGTAAGACC
>CAZIWQ010000204.1:0-8929 GCA_964542355.1 uncultured Armatimonadia bacterium | reverse complement strand
TTGAGGACGACCTGCTGGATCTGCTGGCTGCGACACTTGAGGGACGGGAGGCCCGCCGGGACGTCCACGTCCAGCGCGATCTGGTCCTTGCGGAGCGCGGCGCGGGTGAGCGACAGCGTCGCCTCGACGATGTCGGCGAGGCTGGCGGGGCCGGACGCGAACAGCACCGAGGCATCAGCAAAGAAAGTGGTGCGGTAGATCCGGCTGTAGATCACGGTGAGGTTCTGGTACGCCTCCGCCAGACCCACATACAGCATCACGCCGAGGGCGGTCAGGACCATCAGGGCACGCGTCTGGCGCGTGAGGGCCGCAGTGTCGGCCCACAGCTTGCGTACCAGCATCGAGGCCAGGAGGGGGGGCCGCCGCTCAGTGGAGGTCGCGAGGGTCGAGGGCCTCACCGGGCACCACCTCCACAACCTCACCACTGCGCAGGCGCACGACGAGATCGCCGATGCGGGCGAAACCGGTGTCGTGGGTCACCATCATCACGGTCATGCTGCGCCGCCGGGTCTCCTCCCACAGCAACGCCAGCACGTCACAGCCGGTCTCGAAGTCGAGGGCCCCGGTCGGCTCGTCGGCCAGCAGCAGTCGCGGCTGCTTCACCAGGGCCCGTGCGATGGCGACGCGCTGCTGCTCGCCACCGCTGAGCTGCGCGGGAAGCTGGTCGGCGCGGGCCGCCAACCCCACATCGGCCAGTGCCTTCGCCGACAGCTCGTCATTGCCGACAAGCTGGGCCACCAGGCGCACGTTCTCGAGGGCAGTGAGAGTCGGGACGAGGTTGAACATCTGGAACACGAAGCCGATCGTGCTGCGGCGGAACTCAGTGAGAGCCGCCTCGTTCATCTCTCCCAGGCGCCGGCCGAACACGGTCAGCTCACCGCGGGTGGGAATATCGAGGCCACCGGCGAGGTTCAAGAGTGTCGTCTTCCCCGAGCCACTGGTGCCCAGCAGCACGACGAAGCGCCCGGCCGGAAGCTCCAGGTTGACGCCGCGCAGGGCATCGACCGTGACATGGCCCATGAGGTACTGCTTCCACACATCGCGCGCGTGGAGGGCCACGGTTGCGTCGGGCGGGGGAAGCGCCATGGCCTACTCGCCCCCGGGGCCCGCCCCACGCCGCGGCGGCGTGGGAGCCACGCGCACCCGCCGGCCTTCCTGCAGGTCTTGCTTGCCCTCCACGACCACGGTCTCCCCCTCGGTGACTCCCTCGCGGAGCTGGATCTGGTCGAAGTTGTTGGGGCCCACCCGGACCTCGCGTTTGTGCACAGTGCCGCTCGTGACGACCCAGACGGAGTCATGGGTGCCCTCGTGCACCACCGCGGCGGTCGATACCAGCACGGCGCCCGTGACGAGCGGCACCTCACCGTCAATGTCGACCTCACTGCCCGGTGCCAGCGGGAAGCCGCTGCCGGGCACGGCGCAGCGCACCGGCACCTGGCGCGCGGCGCCGGCCAGGTCGGGGCGCGCGATCGCCTCCCGGCCGACCTCCGCGACCGTGAGGTCCCATGCCTCGCTCAGGTACCCTCCGGCGCGGCAGCGCAGGAGTTGCCCCGGACGGATGTGCGGGGCATCCTCGCTCTCGAGATACGCCGTGACCCAGCGTTCGCCGGTGGGGATGAAGCGCACGACAGCTTGCCCCGGGGATACCACCGCACCGGGGCGCTGGTAGATGGTGACGATCGACCCGTCGGCGGGGGCCTGGATGGTATCCGGGCTCCCGACGTTGTCCGAGACGGGGTCCTGGGGCATCACCCGGGCGAGCGTCGCTGACTTGCTGACCACGTCGCCCTCCTCCACGTAGAGCGCGACGATGCGGCCGGAGCCCTGGAATGAGAGGTCACTGCTCGGGGCCTGGACGAGTCCGGAGGCGGCAATGCGCAGCGTCAGCGGGCCGACCGTCGCCTGCTCGACACCGACCTCCGGCACCCGCGCGCGGACACTGCGGACGATTGCCCACGCCACCAGCAGCGCGAGCAACACCCCGCCGATGAGCAGGCGCGAGCGATGAAGACGAACCCATTGCATTGCGGTCGCGACCTATGGTTGCGTGAGCGCCGTGCCGCCAATCCCCCGACGACCTCGCACTCCGGCCAGGCAGCGGGGAGGTGGGAGGATGGGCTTGCGGCATGGTCTCGGGATCTCGCGACCCATCAGCGTCTGGGGAAGGACGCGCACGAGGGCGGCCCGCCAGCGGGTCCCCCTCTCCCCCTGCTACCCACTTCGCCGTCGAGCATGCCGGCTCCTGCGCCGTGATCGCCGGAGGTCACCGGCAACGAGACGGGAACAATGCGGTCAGAGCGGCCGCACTGTCGCGGGAGGGCCCCATGACTGCACTGATCGCCCAGTACTTCCTCAACCACCGGCTGGAGCCGGCCCAGATCGAGTGGCAGGTGGAGGAGCTCGCCCGCCAGGGGTACCAGGGCGTGTATGCGCACGCGCGACCGGGGTTGCTGACGCCTTACTTCTCCGACGCCTGGTGGCAGGCGATCGACACGATGATGGCGGCGTGCCGCCGCAGCGGGCTGGAGTTCTGGATCTGGGATGAGGACTACTTCCCGAGCGGCCTGTGCGGCGGCCGGGTCGTGGGGACCGACGCCGGCCTGGCTGCGCGCCAACTCGAATTCACGCTCGCCGAGGTCGAGGGCGCGGGACCGTTTGAGGTTGACTTCGCCCCCGGCCTGTTGCTGCGGGCCTTCGCCATCCCGCAGCGATCGGACGGCACTGCGGGGCCGATGGTCGATGTCACCCGCTGCTGCGGGACACGACGCCAGCGCTGGGGGGCGCGCTTCGTCCTGCATCGGGCCTACTCGCCGCTGATCGACCGTGTGGGGCACCCCCACTGGCGGGCCGAGATGGAAGACAACCGCTTCGCGCTGGTCTGGCAGCCGGAGGAGCCTGGCCGCTATCTGGTCAGTGCGGCCCTCGTGCAGAACCTCCCAACCACCCATCCCGACCTGCTGCGGCCGGAGGGCATTGCGCTGTTCCTGGCGCTGAGCCACGAGGAGTATGCCGCGCGCTACCCCGGTGAGATGGGGAGCGTGATCGGAGGGAGCTTCACCGATGAGCCGAGTCCCGGGGCCTGGACGTTCCCCTGGAGTGCCCGCTTGCCGGAGGAATTCCGGAGCGACCACGGCTACGAGCTGCTGGACTACCTGCCGCACCTCGCGAGTGACCTGGATGAGACGAGTGCAGTCGTCCGCCACCACTACCGGCTGACCCAGCACCGCCTGCAGACGGCGAACTACGTTGCGCAGATGGCCAAGTGGTGCCACGGTCACGGGATCAAACTGGCCGGACACCTGACCCGCACCGAGTGGCTGTCGCTGGTGAGTGCGTGGTGGCCCAACGAGCTGCGCTGCTACGAGCCGATGGACATCCCCTGCTGCGACCCGCTGGGTGCCAGCGAGGGCGGACCGGAGTCCGCCGCATACCACAGCGGCCTGAAGGTGGCCTCCTCCGCTGCCCACCTGTTCGGCAAGGCCCAGGCGGGCAGCGACTGTGTCGCGGTGATTGGCGATGAGGCCTCTCTGCGCGACCTGAGATACCACTTCGACTACCAGATGGTGCTCGGCATCAACCATTTCGTCGTGCACGGCCTCAGCTACTCGAACGACGGGCCGCGCAAGGACGAAGTCCCGCCCTCGATCTTCTACCAGCATACCGAGTGGCAGCACATGGGGGTCCTGCTCGACCGGGTCGGCCGCACCTGTGCCGAGCTAACCGGCGGGCGCCACGTCTGTGAGCTGGCGGTGCTGTACCCCTCCACCAGCCTGGCCTGCCAGCTCAAGCATGGCGGCAACAACACACTGCTCGACGACGAGCCGGCAGTCCACGCCCTCGTGGAAGCCTTGCTCTCGCACCACCGTGACTTCGACTTCATCGACGAGGTTGCGCTCCAGGAACAGGTCGGCGCGGACGGACGGCTGGCCACCCCGGAGCCCTACTCCACCATCCTCCTGCCGTACCTGCGCGCCATCGACGAGCGGAGCGCGGAGGCCCTATTGCGCTTTGCCGCCGGTGGTGGGCGCGTGATCGTGGTGGGCCACGTACCGCGCGCGCTGTGTCGCGATCTGGCGGCCCCCCAGCGCGAGTGGGCAACTGCCGCGGTGGAGTGCCATGGGGGGCTCGACGATCTCCTGCTCGCCTCCCTGCCCGGAGTCAGCGTCGCAGGCGAGGGGGCCCGGGACGTGTTCGTGCTGCAACGCGATCGCGAGGACGGGCGGCGGACGTTTGCGTTCAACCGGCGCGAGGGCTGGTTCCACGGGACGGTCGCGGGCGCTGCGGTGACGATCCCCCCGCGCGCGGGGATCCTGCTCAGCCCGACCGCGCCGGATCTCGGCGAAGTGGTCATGCCGGCCGGTGCCGACGCGCTGGACGTGAGCGGTGGCTGGACGGTGGAGTTTGACGCCAACCACGTGCCGCTGAGCTTCTGGCATGTGCTGCCGGGCGGGGCGGGCGCTGCAGCCGCGGTCACCGGCGGCCCCGGGTTTGACCTCATGCGGCGCGAGCCAGACCCGGCCGGCGAGGGCTCTGAGCCCGTCACCTACTGCTGCCGCTTCATGCTCACCGGCGGGATTGCGGACGCCCGCCTGGTGATGGAGGACAGTACGCTGGCGGGAGACTGGCAGGTGACCGTGAACGGGGTTCCCATCGCGGGGTGGGCCCGTGCGACCGTGTTCGACTGCTACAACCTGCAGGCCCCCGTTGGCGATGCGTTGCGGGGAGGCACCACCCCGACGCTGAATGTCGTTCGCGTCGAGACCCGGGGCCCCGGTCGGGGCCTGCATGAGGTGCCATACCTGTACGGGACGTTCCGCTGCGCATACCGCTACGCTCACCTGTCGCTGCCCTTCCTCGAGGGATACCCGGGGCTGTGCGAGGTGACGCTGCTGCAGCCGTGGCAGGCGGCGGGGTACCCGACGTTCTCGGGCACCGCCACCTACCGGCGTTCAGTCGAAGTCCCGCAGACCGGCGACTGGGTGCTTGACCTGGGGAAGGTGGAGGATTGCGCCGTGGTGGCGGTGGATGGCAGGGAGGTGGCCGTCCTGCCATGGCCGCCGTACCGGTGCCGGCTACCGGGCCTGGCCGCCGGGCGCCACGAGTTGAGCGTAGCAGTGAGCAACCCACCGGCGAACCGCAATCGCGCCGCGGGTCTCATCGCCGGCCTGCTCGGGCCGGTTCGGCTCGGGCTCACAGACGATACCCAGGGGGAATAGACATGGCCGATGACACCCGGCAGGAGCCAGGGGCAGACGGGTTCGCCCTCGCCGGCCGCGACAACATCCTGGCCCAGGAGCACTTCGGCATCAAGGGCTTCATGCTCACCGCCAGTGTGCCCTACCAGGACGTGCTCTCCGTGCGGGGCTTGTGGGCCCCGCCGTATGCGAGCGCCGACTTCATGCTCGACGTCCGGCTGGCGGGCGAGAAGGTCCCCACCGACGACTATGTGTGGAACGGCAACGAGTGCCGGCGGCGAGGCGCTCTGGGCGAGCTGCAGGTCGACTCAAGCCTCGTCGTGGCGATGGCGCGCCGCGGCGGGGTGCTGGAGTTCACCGTCACGAACACGGCCTCCGCAGCGGTGACAGTGCCGGTGCAGTTGGTGATCCGGGGCGGGGTCGATAACGTCAGCTTCTGGGAGTTCTCCGGACCGGGGAGCTCCGAGGCGTCGCTCACGTGGGAGGAGCGGGCCCGGGGTTGGGCCCCTCGTCCGGACAACCCGCAGCTTCTCACCAAGTGCCGTGACGGCGGCGCGCTGGCAGTAGGCGCATCGCTGCCGTTGCCCCGCTGGGAGATGCTCTGCGGCCACTGGGAGGGGTCGCTGACACTGGAGCCGGGCGCGGCCCGGACGGTGCACATCGCGTTCGCGATGGGGGAGGGAGATGCCTCGGAGGCCGACTGCTGCGCGCTGCTGGCGGCCGGCCACGACGCGGTCGCGGCGGCGCGCCGGGACTGGGCGGAACAGGTCAGCCTGCTGTTTGACCGAGTGCCGCGCCTGCAGGCCGCGGACCCCCGACTGACCCGGTTCTACCAGCGCTCGCTCGTCGGCCTGATCCTGAACCAGTGGCATGTGCCGGAGTTCGTCCTCGACCCCTACTACTCGACCGGCGGCATCAACGGAGGCTGTGTCTGCTGCTACCTGTGGGACTTCGGTGAGCCGTGGGAGATGCTCCCGTTGTACGACCCGGACGCTGTGCGCCGCCACATCCGCCAGTTCCTCGCGATCGACCTGACCCACCACTTTGCCTTCATCCCGGTGACCGGCGAAGCGTTCGGGCCCTGGTACCCGGTGAACCAGGAGAAGATCATCTTCCTGATCTACTACTATGTGTTGTTCACCGGCGACGCCGGGTTCCTGTGCGAGAGCGTGGCGGGGAAGACGATTCTCGCATGGGTGCTGTTCCACGCGACCTATCGCGACCATCCGCAGTTGCCGGTCAGCCTGATCGACTACGGCAAGGGCAACAATCACCTGGAGCTCAGGGGACGCTATCGCTATGACAACATACTCCCCGACCTGAACGCCCGGCGCTATGCCAACTATGTGGCCGCCTACGAACTGACGGAACTGGCAGGGGAGCCCGCACCGGAGCTACTAGCGCGCGCAGCCGAGCTGAAGCGGCTGCTCAAACAACTGATGTGGAACTCGGGGGAGGGCTGGTTCTACCACCTGGATGAGAACTACACGCCGGGGGTGTGCTACACGGTGCAGATGTTCAAGCCGGTGGGTAGCGCGGTGCTTGACGAGGAGGAGTTGGCGGGACTGCTCAGCCACCTCAACGACGATGAGTTCCTGTCCGCCTATGGGCTCCACAGCATGTCGAAGCAAGACCCGGCCTACGACCAGGTGGATATCGACAACGGTGGCGGGGGCAACTACACGGCCTTCACGCCCCAGGTCATCGAGCGCCTGTACAAGGTCGGACGCCCCGAGTTGGCGGCAGATATTCTCCGGCGCATCCTGTGGTGGGGCGAGCGGATGCCCTACTGGGGTGACTCGATCGTCGCGAACAACATCGACTACCGCCGCGACACGCCGCTGCAGAACACCATTGGTGCGGTGGCCGGAGCCCAGTGCATTATCTTCGGCATGCTCGGAGTGCAGGTGGCTGTGGATGGGACGATCACGATCGACCCGCACCCCCCCGCCTACTCCCCGGAACTCGTGCTGACCGGGCTCCGGCTGCGCGGACAGTGCATCGACATCGCCACCGGTGCCGGCGAGTACCGCGTTACTGTCGACGGGCGGACCATGACATCGGCGCTGGGCACAGCGCTTGTCGTGCCCGCAGCCTAGAACCAGGGAGGCACATCGATGGCGTCTGCAACGCCCGGCCGCGCCCGCGTGATCTACAACGATGACGGCAGCAACTTCCTGTACGCGTGGGATGATCTGAGCGCGGAGGACCTCCGCACCTACCTCGCGCGCCTGCAGGGGACCCATGTCGACATGGTCGCCTACTGCGTCGCCTTCGGTGGCTATGTCACATACTATGAGAGCGAGGTCGCGGAGCCGCTGGGCACCGGCTTTGCCCTGACCACCAATATCAAGACGCGTCGCTGCATCCACAATCGCACGCGCCTGCGCGATGAAGTGGGTGACTACATCGGGTTCGTGTTCGCGACACTGCAGGAGATGGGCCTGCCGGCGGTCGCCAGCATCCGGATGAACGACGCCCACATGAGCTCCGACCCGGTGGGGGCGGTCGCCGGCCGCTTCTGGATGAACCACCCCGAGTGGCGGTTGGGGGAGCCCTACGGCTACTACGCGAGCTGTCTCGACTACGCCGTGCCTGCGGTGCGGGAATACCTGCGGCGCCTGGTGATCGAGGTCGTGGAGAAGTTCCCCACCATCGCGGGGATCGAGCTGGACGCGATGCGCTCGCCCTTCTTCTTCAAGCACGGCACGGGCGAGGCGAATGCCCCGATCATGACCGACTTCCTCCGCGAGCTGCGGGCCGCGCTCGACACGCGCGCCGACAGACTGGGGCGAGAGCGGTATCTCCTGCGCCTGAACGTGCCGCGCAGCCCGGCTCTGTGCCTCGAGACGGGGCTGGATGTGTGCGCGTGGGACGCCGAGGGCCTCGTGGACGGGGTCGCGCCCGGCTGCTATAACACCGACTTCCAGCTTCCGCTGGACGAGTGGCGGCGGGTCTTGAGTGAGAGGGTCGAGCTCCATGCCTATGTGAACTGCAGCCCCGCGGTGGCCCAGTACCTCTCGCGTGAGGAGTACCGGGGTGCCGCCGCCAACGCGTACGGGGCGGGAGCCGATGGCGTGTACCTGTTCAACCTGCCGTGCCTGGATGAGCTATCGTTCCTGCAGCCGTGTGCGCCGGACCGTCGGCCGTTCCCACCACCCGCGGTTCCCGCGCAGTGCTGGCACCCGGACCTCGACCAGGCCCGTGAGGCTGTGCATGAGCTCGGCGATCCCGCCGGCCTTGCCCATGCCGACAAGCGCTTCCTGTTCTACATGGAGCCCTCCCCCTACCGCCACATGGTCCAGGAGCAGGCAGGGATCGAGCGGCTGGCGCCGTGTCCCGCCGAGGTCGTGTGGCGTTGCTACGAGGACTATGCAGCCGCGCGCGAGATCGCCCTGGAGCTGAAGCTGGTCGGGGTCACGATCCATGACCAGTTTGGGTTCGCGCTCAACGGGGAGGCTGTCACGCCTGCGCGGGTCCGGCGGCTGCACTCCGCCAACGGCCGTGATGCCCGCCTGCACTCCGTCAAGCTGGACCCGTACTCACTCTACGTGCTCGACCTTGACCATGCCCACCTGCTGCAGGGTGTGAATCGCCTCAGTGTCCGGCTGATCGCGAGTGAGCCGGACCTGCTGGGCGCGATCGAGGTGCGCGAGGTGAAGCTGAGCGTGGGGTATGGGGCAGGCTGAAGGAGCCGCAGATCCGCGTAGGCCGACCGTCTCGGTCTGCGGGGA
>CAZIWQ010000203.1:0-8951 GCA_964542355.1 uncultured Armatimonadia bacterium | reverse complement strand
GACTGCCTGGCCGTTGCCCGTGGCAAGACCGCTGGTCTGATCGCCGCCGCCTGCCAGGTTGGTGCGCTCAGCGCCGGGGCCGATGCCACCACCGCCGAGCAGCTCCGTGCATACGGCGAGAACCTGGGGATGGCGTTTCAGCTCACCGAAGACCTGCGCGCCATCTACGGGGAGCCCGCGGCTCTCGGCAAGCAACCCGGCCGCGACATCCTCACCGGCCACCTGAACTACCCGCTGGTGTCTGCCCTGCGGTCGGCGCGCGGTGCGGAAGTGCTTCGCCTCATCGCGGATCTGCGCGCAGCCGACGAGCCCGATCCCGACCTGTCGGCCCTGGCGGCGCTGGTGGAGGCGGCGGGCGGACGCCGCGCCGCGCAGCAGCTCGCCGCAGACTACGTCGGCACGGCGCAGGCGGCCCTCCAGGGGCTGGCCGGTGGCGACGCCGACGCCCTCGCCGCACTCTCCCGGATCGCGGCGGACATCCTCACCCGGCACCACTGACCCCCCCGTGTGGGGCAGGCTTTCCCCAGCCTGCCACCGTGCCGTTCCCTGGGACCGCGATCCCGCAGGGCGGGATCGCAGCCGTTGCCGTTCCGTTACCTCTCCCGCCGCTCCCCCTCGCTCCGTTTGGCCTCCATCGCCCGGAAGGCGCGGCTGGCCTCCTCGACCAGCTTCTGCTCCGGAGTCGGCACCGCGGCCCGTGGGTTCGCCGTCGTATACCAGCGCAGCAACACGAACACCACGACGAGGCCGATGCTGACCGCGGCGAGCATTCCGAGCGCCGCCTGAGTGCGCTCACGGTCACTCAGTGGCGGCAACAGATCGTCGGTCGGCGGCTGGCCGATACGCGGCATCTCCGGTGGAGGCAGGGGCGGTGGTGGCCCGGCGCGAGGGTGTCCGGCAAGGCAGGGGCCGGCGAGCGGCACGCAGACCAGGACGAGCAATGAGCAGTGCAGACACTTCGTAGCCATGCGGTGTGGTTCCCCACGAAGGCGGGGAGGACCTACCAACTCCTCCCCGCTCGTTGGGCGGGGAGTGTCTCTACTGACCGACGTGCGTCGCCGTGCGGGAAGGGTGCGCCGTTCTCCGTGGCCCCGCTTCCCTCCCATTGCCACAGCTTGAGCGATTCCTCTTGACGACCAGCCATCGCATGTGGTAGAAGGCACAGGCTTTGCCCCACGTCACCACCCCTGCGGCGGAGCGGCCGCAAAGCCGTTCCCCGGCCGCGAAGCCACGCCAGAATGGCTCCGGCGGCGAGATGGGGGTGAGCGGCCTCTGCGAGCCTCTGAGCGTAGCGGCCCGGCCTCCCCGCGCGTTATCGGGGCCTGGTGCTCGGCGCGCGGATGGACCTGACGTTGTGTGTAGACCTTCGGTGGCGTGCCGGGGGATGTCTGCGTACTCGCTCTCGTCGGTTCGGTACCGTCCGCTGTGGCAGGTCGGACATCGTCGTCGAAGGAGCACGCGCGCATGACTCGTCCTTACGGCCACCGATTTGTGAATGTCGCATCCCTTCTCGGGCTGTGCCTGGCCATCGTCGCCCCGTTCGCACATCCCTCCCAGACCAGCCGGGCCAGTGTGGATTCCAGCGGCAACCAGGGCAACGCCGTAAGCTCGCTCTACTGCGGGTGCGAGTTGAGCGCGGACGGGCGGAGGGTGGTGTTCACAAGCGATGCCGACAATCTCGTCCCCGGTGACACCAACCGGATGGGAGACGTCTTCGTCCGCGACCTGCAGACAACCGAGACGACGCGGGTGAGCGTCAGCTCCGCGGGCGCCGAGGGCGACGAGGGCAGCGGCTTCCCCACGATCAGCGCCGACGGGCGGACCGCAGCGTTCGTTGGCGCGGCCAGCAACCTGGTACCGGGTGACACGAACGGTACGTTCGACATCTTCGTCCGCGACCTGCAGACGAACCAGACGACGCGGGTCAGCGTCGACTCGGCCGGTAACCAGGCCAACAGCATCAGCCTCTACACCGCCCTCAGCGCCGACGGGCGGTACGTGGCGTTTGTGAGCGCGGCCGACAACCTCGTCCCGGACGACACGAACGGCGCGATGGACGTATTCGTGCACGACCGCCAGACGGGCCGGACGACGCGAGTGAGCGTCGACTCGGCAGGCAGGGAGGGCGACGGGGCCAGCTACTCCCCCGCCCTCAGCGCGGACGGGCAGTGCGTGGCGTTTGCCAGCGAGGCCACCAACCTCGTCGCCGGCGACACGAACGGGGGGGCGGATGTCTTCGTGCACGACTGCCAGTCAGGTCGGACGACGCGGGTCAGCGTCGACTCGGCGGGTAACCAGGGCACGGGTTTCAGCACGTGGCCCTCCCTGAGCGCGGACGGGGGCACCGTGGCATTCTACAGTGACGCGGCAGACCTCGTGCCCGGCGACACAAATGGGGTGGCCGATGTCTTTGTGCACGACTGCCAGTCGGGTCGCACGACGCGCGCCAGCGTCAGCTCAGCGGGCGTCGAGGGCAACGCGGATAGCCTGTACTGCGCCCTGAGCGCGGACGGGCAGGCCGTCGCGTTCACCAGCGCCGCCGGCAACTTCGTCGTCGCCGACACCAACGCGACCGATGATGTCTTCCTCCGCGACCTGCGAACGAGTGCGACGACGCGGGTGAGTGTCAGTTCGGCCGGCGAGCAGGCCGACGCCGACAGCGGGTACCCCACCATCAGCGCAGACGGGCGTGTCGTGGCGTTCAACAGCAGCGCCACCAACCTCGTCGCCGACGATACGAACGGGGTCGGCGATGTCTTCGTGTCCGCCGCCGCCGCCGGCGTGGGCACCAGTCTCGCGGTACCGGACGTGACCGCGATGGTGGGGCACAGTGTCAATCTCACTGCGACACTCAAGGCGGGCGCCCTCGGCCTGGCCGGGCGGACGGTGAGCTTCAGTGTCGGAGGGACGCCGGCCGGCACTGCGCCGACCGGCTCCGCCGGTCTTGCGACTATCGCCTATACCTGCACGGCCGGCGTGATGGCCCGCGAGATCGGGGCCACCTTCGCCGGAGATGCCACCTACCAGGCGTGCGCGGGAGCCGGCACGCTGCAACTGGTGCCCCCCACCCCCTCCTCAATCACTATCGTCGAAGACCCGGTCACGCTCACCGCCGGTCAGAGCCAGACCTACACGGTCATCGACAACAACGGCTACGACGTCACCGGGTCCTGCCTGCTGTATGCCGACCGGGGCGCCGGGGGCACCTGGGGCGGTGCCACGTACACTTCGGAGCGTGTGGGGCAGTGGACGATCTCGGCGGTGTACAACACGCTCAGTGACACGGCGTCCCTGACAGTGACCCCGGCGACCGTCGCGGGCCTTGTGCTCACACCCGCTCACGCGGAGGTCAGCGCCGGCCGGACCCAGGTGTATGTCGCCACCGCAAGCGATGCGCTGGGCAACTCGTGGCAACCGTTGCTGCCGGCCTCCGCCTGGACGGTGACCGTGATCGGTGGTGGGACGCAGAGCGGCACGTTTGACGCCACCAACACCTACCAGTCCGTGCCGGCCGATGCCGGCAAGCGCCTGGCGATCACCTTCCGCTTCGGCGGGCAGACCAGCAACCAGTCCGAGCTGAGCCTGACCAACGGCAGTGGTGGCTACACACTGGCATGGGACCACCACACACGCGCGTTCTACCTGTGCGCCGATGCCGCGACCCCGGAGACCGGGATGCCGGTCGCCCTGGGGACGAACACCTACACGGTCGGCGGCCGCGATGTGACGGTGCGTGTGACGGGCGGCACCAGCGACCAAACGGCCAGCATTCTCAACTGTGCGCGCGCGAACTCGCTGCGGGTGCGCTGGTACCTCAATGGCGGCGCGCTCTACCGCGTGTACCAGACAGGGACGATTGCGGGGGTCGCGAGGGTACAGAATTGGGTCGCGCCGACCGCCTTCGGGGGACTGACGCACACGGCAGGCGGCTACACGGCGGGGACACCGGGCGCGTGGACGACGGTGACGCCGGGGACGGCGGCGCAGCCGTAGCGGCGGGGGAGGACGGCGACAGGATACAGGCGGCGGAGAGCATTGCTCCGGGTTGCCGTGCTGACGAGAACCGGATGCCGCGCGTTCCGGCCGTTCGCGGTTGACACAAGCTGGAGGATGGGCTACAGTCTCTCTGCCTGTCCGGGCACCCGGCTGAAGCGGCCACGTCCCGGCGGGGAGGCAATGACCTGTTCCACACACGCCGTCCCGGGCAGGGGCGGCGTTTCCCTGTCCCTGTCTGCGGTCGCGAGCCGCCAGGTCGCCGCGAGCCGGCCGCACGATGAATCATGGCCGGGTCGGGAACCCTACATGGGCTGTGGCGTCGAAACAGGGGGTAAGGATCCGCCGGGGCGAGCCGGCACGACCCGACGGCCGCAACGCTATGCGCCTGATCGACCGCTACCTGATTCATGAGATGGTGTGGCCGGCCGTTGCGGCCCTGTCCGGCTTCATTGTGCTCATCACCGGGCATGTCCTGTTCACGGTGGTGGATGTCGTCGCCGGCAAGGGGGTCCATCTCGAGAGCATTCTGCGCTTTGCGGCACTCAAGGCCCCGGACGCGGCGGTGCTCGCGCTCCCGGTGGCGACGCTGCTCGGATGCTCGCTGGCCCTGAACCGCATCGCCTCGGACAACGAGTTGGTGCCGCTGCTCGCGGGAGGGATGAGTGGCTACCGCCTGATGGCCGCGGCGATGAGCCTGGGACTGGTGGCCTCACTCGGGTCGTTCGCGATCAAGGAGGGCCTGGTGCCGCGAGCGGATCACGAGGCCCAGCGGCTGTACCGCGAGATGCTGCTGCGGCAGAAGACGCTGGCATTCCGGCCCGACCAGTTCGTGGACACCGGTGAGCGATGGGTGTTCATCGCCCACCGGGTGGACCGGGACAATGACACGCTGCACGGTCTGCGGGCGTTCATGCGCCGCCCGGGGCAGTTCCCGTTCATCGTCCGCGCCGAGACGGCGCAGTTCGCGGGCCGCGAGTTGTTCGCCCCGCAGATGCACTTCTATGCCTTCGCGTTCCCGGAGGTGCTCGACACCGGCACCGCCGACCTCACCATCGATCTGGGCGAGCTCTCGGGCGTGGTGACCGGCGGCCAGCGCATGGAGAACCGCAGCATCCGCGACCTGCTCCGCGAGCGCCGCGAGGGGAGCGCAGGTACGGCGCGCGCCACGCGCGAATATGACATGGAGATCCACACCCGGCTGGCACTGGTAACCGCGTGCCTGGTGTTCTCACTGTTGGCAGCGCCGGTCGCGCTGCGCTTCGGGCGCGGACAGAACCTCGCCGGGGTGCTCGCCACGCTGGTGGTGGCGTTTGTCTACTTCATCGTGACGATGGGGCTCAAGCTCCTCGGCGGCAACGGGGTCTTGCCGGTGCCGGTCGCGGCCTGGAGCCAGAACGTCGTGCTGGTGGTCCTGGCGCTGCTGGCGATGCGACGGCTGTAGGTTCGATCACTTATCTCACGAAGGGCCACTCCCAAGACGCATGCCGCTAATGATGCCCCGGTTCCTGATGGCCGCCATCGTGTGTGTCGCGCTACTCGGCGCGGCCGCGGGCGGCGTGTGCGCGCAGGGCGAAGACCCGGCGGCGAGCCCCGACGCGCTGGCCCCCGACACGGCGACCCCGGCAGAGTCGGATGAAGCCACGACGGAGACCCCCGCCGCGACCGCCACCGACGGCACTGCCACCCCGGCCACGGCCGACGCGGCGGCGGAGGGCACCCCCACCGAGTCCTCCGGCGAGGCCACCACGACCCCGGCCACTGGCACGGAGGAGACGGCGACGACGCCCGCGGGGAAGAGGCGGGAGCGACGTAAGCTCACGTTCACTCCGGGCGCCGGCCCGCGCGGTCCGGGGGGGACGCCGGGCGGCCCCGCCACCCCGGCCGAGCCCGAGCTCGGCGCCAACCAGTTCCGGCTCTCCGCCGACCATGTGCGCGTGCAGGACAATGCCATCGTGGGCGAGGGGCGCGTCAAGGTGCAGGGCAAGGACTTCTCCGTCGCTGCCGACGGCGTGCTGCTCGACGCCGACGGCATCTGGATGCACTTCGTGGGGCGCGTTGCGGTCGGCGCCCCGAGCATGCGCAGCACCGCCACCCGGCTCGACATCAACATCAAGACCTCCAAGTGGCGGGTTACCGACGGCCTCACAATGGTGGACCCGAGCTACTTCAGCGAAGGGGTTGCCGACACCCTCTACCTGCGTGGCAAGGTCATCGAGACCCGGCCGGGAAGTGATGTCATCGAGGCCACCGCCGCCTCGGCCACGAGCTGCCGCAACCCGCACCCCCACTATGACCTGCGCTCCAGCAAGATCCGCGTCATCCCGGGTGATAAGGTAGTATTCCGCAGGCCGAGCCTGCATCTGTTCGGCTGGCGGATTGTGCGCTTCCCGTTCGACCTCACGCTGTCGCTCAGCGGCAAGGACAACTTCATCTTCCCGGAGATCGGCGAGAATGCCGTGGAGGGCACCTACGCCAAGTTCGCCTATCTGTACACACTCAACGACGAAAACAGCGGACTGGCCCGGCTCAACTTCACATCGAAGCGCGGGAACGGCTATGGGATCGACCACACGTTGGCGGCCGCGAAGCAGAACGTGCAGCTCTCCGTGTTTCTCGAGCCGGACGAGGGGGCCTTCTCCTCGCGCCTGAACCACACCTGGAACATCTCCGACGAGTGGAACTGGTCGCTGAACTCGAGCCTGCAGAAGAACACCGGCTACTACGGCACCAGCGAGACGATGAACACCGACTGGATGTTGCGCCAGACGACGGAGGCCGGTAGCACACAGCTCGGGTTCCAGGCCTCCACCTCCACCTCCGACAGCTACGAGACGCGGCAGATGACCAGCTCGTTCACGCACCAGCAGCGCATCGGTGATAGCCAGAACTTGAGCGTGCGGGCGACGATGCGCGACTCCAAGTACTCGGCCGACCAGGTGACGGACGAGGAGCTCGACACCGGCCTGGAGTACGGTGGTCGGCAGACCAACTACGACTGGCAGGTCGTGGCCGACAAGCGCTACGACCTGGACGGGTCACGCTACACCGGGGATTCCTCGTACCGCGTCATCAACAAGATGCCGCAGTTGACCGTCAAGACCGACACCGACCGCATGAAGAGCTGGCGTCCGCTCGGGCGCATCTACACGCGCGCGGAGTTTGAGCTGGGACGCTACGAGCAGGATCCGGACAAGCTGACGGTGAGCCGCTTCGCCTCCAAGCTCGACTTCGGCGGGGGACAGCGGCGCCTGAGCGGCAATTCGACCCTCGCGAGCTCTGCGCGCTACTACCAGGCCCTCTATGACGACGGCTCGGCCCAGTACCTGGGGGCGTTCAGGTCAGAGCTCCGCCAGAAGTTCGGGGAGCACTGGACGACGCGCCTGACCGGCGACTACTCGCGCCCGCACGGCTTCGCGCCGATCCGCCTCGACTCCTGGGGCCGGCAGGCCGACGTGACCTACCAGATGGTCCGCCTATCCCGGAACCACTCGAAGATCGACCTGTCCACCGGTCGTGACCTGCTCTACAGCCGCTGGCGCGCCGCACTCGGGCAGTTCGAGTTCATGACCTCCGGGAGCTCCAAGCTCGGCTTCCAGACCGGTTATGACATCGAGAGCTCCAAGTGGCGGCCGCTCAATGCCACGTGGACCTTCGTTCATCCCCAGCAGTTGCGCGTGGTGCTCAGCAGCCAGTACGATATCAAGACCAGCAAGCTCTGGCAGAGCGGCTTCGACATCGACTGGACCATCACGCCCCGCACCCGCGTGCAGACGGTGGGCCGCTACAGCGGCTCGACGCACCGTCTCGACCAGATGGACGTCTCCGTGACGCGCGACCTCCACTGCTGGCTCGGGTCGGTGTCCTACAGCAAGATCACCGGCGACTGGCAGATCAACCTCGGGCTGAAGGCCTTCCCGGCCGTTCAGACCAACTTCGGCACCAACCACGGCGCCCGCTCCCAGACCGGCACCGGGTCCTACTACTAGAGCCCGGTCCAGTCATGAACGGCCTGGGGCTCTGCCCCAGACCCGGCTGGGGCGCCTGGGGACCGATGGCGCCCAGCCGGTTGGCACAGCCGCAACACCGTGCTCCCTCGCACCGCTCCCGGCAACCAGCCCGCAACTTCCTCTCCCCTCGCCTGTCTATACAATCACGCAATCCGTGCCTGTCATCACAGCCTCCCCCTGAAGCCCCTGAGACGAGGCCTCCGGGATCCGGGTGCCAACCACCACCCCCATCCCGCCAGCCGTGTCTCCAGGCACATCCTGCAGCCATCGCGGTGTAGCCCGCATCTGACAAGGGGGTCAGAGGCGCGGATCATGCCGCAACGGACGTCGAGAGCCCCGGGGCGATGGATACGCATGGCCAACTGTCCTCATCCGTATGATCTGCAGAGCTTCATCGACGGCGCCGTGGGCGGCGACGAGTTCGCGCGCGTCCGGGAGCATGTGACGAGCTGCCCGGAGTGCGGAGCCCGGGTGGGTGAGCTGGAGCGCCTGCGCTGTCTCTTGCGGGCACGTCGCGTCGAGGCGCCGGCCGGCCTGCTGGAGCGCATTCTGGAGCTCGTCAAGACCGCCATTCCGGTGCGCCGCCTCGGCTGCCGTGAGGCCCGCGAGATGACCTCGGCATACCTGGATGAGGAGCTCAACGAGCTGGGGCGCGAGACCCTCGAGGCCCACTTGTTCGCGTGCGACGAGTGCTACCGCGAATACGTAACAATGCGGACCGCGGCGCGGGCGATGCGGGCGACCCCGCGCGTGCCCGTCAGCGGCGACCTGAAGGACCGGATCCTGGCCGCGGTAACGGCCGACAGCGCTGAGCCGGAGCCGGCCCTCGGCAGGATCGCGCTGCGGGGCGGAAAGAACACCCTTCCCTGATCGACCCGCACCGGACGTCGGCGGGCTTGGCCGGCAAGCGGGGACCGGTCACTCGTCGAGGATGATCAGTCCGGGGAT
>CAZIWQ010000202.1:0-8952 GCA_964542355.1 uncultured Armatimonadia bacterium | reverse complement strand
CCTCACCGAGCTGATGCTGTTTTGTGCTTCGCGAGCGCAGCACTGCGAGCAGGTGATCCGCCCGGCCCTCGCCGCCGGACAGGTCGTTGTGTGCGACCGCTTCACCTCCTCCACCGTTGTCTACCAGGGGTACGCGGGAGGGCTCGCGGTGGCCACCATCGAGGCGGTCAATCACAGCGCCACTGCCGGACTGGCCCCCGACCTGCTGCTCGTGCTGGACATTGACCCCGCGACGGGCCTCCAGCGCAAGTTCGGCACCGCCGCGGCCCACGGCGACCGCATCGAGGAAAAGTCCCTCGCGTTCCACCGGAAGGTCCGCGCCGGGTTCGTGGAGTTCGCGCACCACTGCGGGCCGCGGGCGGCAGTGATCCCCGCCGACGGGGACCCGCAAGAGGTCCATCGCGCGATCATCGACTGTCTCCAGGCGAGAGCGCTCTGATGAGTTTCGCAACTGTGATCGGACACGCCCGCCCGCTGGCCGTGCTCCAGCGCGCCATCCACGCCGAGCGCATCTCGCACGCCTACCTGTTCTGCGGCCCCCCGAGCGTCGGCAAGACGCTGGTGGCGCGGGAGTTCGCGAAGGCCGTGAACTGCGAGACGAACCGCACCTTCGCCACGCCGGAGGAGGTGGCGCCGTGCGACCAGTGTGCGGCGTGCACCCGGATTGACCGCGACATTCACCCCGACGTCCACGTTGTGCGCCCGCGCGCCAAGCTCCAGTCGGAGGATCCCGAGGACGCGGCCGATGTGGTGTTCGAAGGCTCGATGATCACCACGGATCAGATCGGCGAGCTGGTCGCCGAGGCGAGCATGAAGGCCAACCAGGCGCGGCGCAAGGTGTTCATCGTCTGTTCGGCCGAGGGGATGAACCCGACGGCGGCCAACCGGCTGCTCAAGACGCTGGAGGAGCCGCCCGGCGACACGACCCTGATCCTCACGACGCAGAATCTGTCCGGCCTGCTGCCCACGATCATCTCGCGCTGCCAGCTCATCACCTTCCGGCCGACGGCGCTGGCGGAGGCGACGGCGGCACTGCAGGCGCGGGTTCCCGCGACGACGCCGGGTGCACTCAAGTCAGTCGTCGCACTGTCGGGGGGGCGCATCGGCGCGGCCCTGCACCTGCTGCAGCATCCCGCGGTGCTCGAGCTGCGGGAGAAGCTGCTCACCGTCGCCGCCTCGCTGCCGGAGCGCGACTGGTTCGAGGGGATGGCAGTGGGGGAGCGATTCATCGAGGTCGCCGAGGACTGGTGGCTGGCTACACAGGACGCGGAGTTCGCCGAACGAGCACTCAAGGCCGGTCGCGACCGCGTCCTGCGCACGAAGATGAACGACGTGCTCGACATCCTGCTCGGCTGGTTCCGCGACCTGGCTCTGCTCGCCGCCGGTGGCGCGCCGGAGCTGGTGATCAACGCGGACCACCTGCCGGAGCTGATGGCGGCCGGCTGCACGGCCGCGAGGTGCCGGCGGGCGTGTGATGAGATCGAGGTCACCCGCAAGCAATTGCGCGGCAACTCGAACCTGCGGCTGACCGCCGAGGTCCTCGCCTTCCGGCTCATCAGTGCGTGCCGCTAGCCCGCTCTGTCCATGAACACCTTGGGGCTCCGCCCCAAGCCCCGCTGGGGCCACAGGCCCCAGACCCCGTTTTGCGCCCCCTGGTGGCGCGCAAACGGCTCCGCGCCCTCTGCTACTCCCTGACCCCCGCCGCGTGCAGCCGCAAGATCGCCTGCGCGATGATCCACCGGTACACATCAAACTCTGCCGGATGCCACAGGCCGTCGTACTTGTACTTGGTCTGCACGGTGATCGCATTCCAGACGGAGCGTAGCTCCTTCTCGGCCTCCTGGGCGGCCGCGGCCTTGCCCCCCTCCCGCGCCTGCTTCACCAGCGTCGCGAGCGTGTACAGATAGCGGTAGTCGTCATACCCCTCGCGATACGCCTCCCAGATGGCCACCGGGATCGGCGCCCCATCCTCGTCGGTGCGGTTCATGAAATCCATCATGTGGCCGTCGAGGTAGTTGAACGGATCGCCGGTGGAGGACTGGTAGATCCAGGGGATGAGCGCCGTGAAGCCCGAGCGCCAGAAGCCAAAGCCATAGGTCATGCGGGCCCCCGCCACCGGCGTATGGTCGTTCTCGCCACTCACATGGTTGGGGTAGCACCAGTAGCGCACATTGCGGCGGGCCATGTCGCTCACGATCGTCTCACGGTCGGGGGCAAACGGCTGGGTGCACCAGACGTTGACGACCGGCATCAGGGGCTTGAAGCTATCGTTGTCCGGGTCGGCGGTGACATAGGTTTTGACCCCCGCCTGCTGGACGGCGCCCAGCAGGCGGAGCATGAACTGCACCTCGGGCTCGGAGCTCCCCGGCTCATCGATGGGGTAGTAGAGGAACTCCGGCCAGCCCCGCCGCACGCGCTCGGCCTCGATGAAGGCCGCCATGCGGCGCATCTCGTCAAAGAAGCCCTGGGGGGGCATCTTGAGGCCCCGGAGGTGACTGCCAAAGCTCTCCTTGCCCATGTACTTGCGGTATACGCCTCCGGTGTTGATCCCCATCACGTAGGGGGGGCGGAAGCCGAAGCGAGAGGCCATGTCCAGCTTGGCGCTCAGCGCGGTCCAGTCGGCCGTGAACCTGCCCTCGGCATCGGCCTCCCGGAGCCAGGCCGACATGGTGACATTGCGGGTCCCGTGGGCAACCATGTCGGCGTGCTCGAGCTCCGACCGGCGTCGGAAGTACTCCTTCGACACCTCGTCCGCCGCGCTCACCGCGCGGTCCAGCGGATCGGAGTAGTAGATGCCATAGAGCTTGTCCGGGTCCTCGCGCAGCTTGATGTCCAAGACCCGCAGGCGGATCGGGATCTCAACCCGGGACCCCGCAACGGCTAGCGTGACACTCCCCTGGTACAGCCCCGGCCGCGCCTGTTCCGGTACCCGCAGGGTCAGCCAGAACCGATGGCTTTCGCCCGCGGGGACAGCCAGCGTGGTGAAGTGCTCGAGGATGTCCGGGACCACGCGGTAGGTGCCCTGCAGCGAGTAGTTGGGGCGCGCCTTCATGTAGCGCACGTGACGGACGTCGATCGTGTCGGCGGGAAGCTCGCCGATGGCGCCGGCCTCGACGCGCACGTCCGGCAGTGCCCGCAGAGCCTTCACCGCGAACGTCAGCGGCTCATACTCGCCCGGTGTGGCGAAGGCGCGCAGGACGGGGTCGAGCTCGTGAGGGCGCGGGTTGGTGCTCGGGTAGATGCACTCCACATACGGCTTCTGGTAGACGAGGAACCCGCGGGCCCGGTCGCGGTCCGAGATCTCCGGCAGCGGGGGCGAGGTCGGCTCCGGCTCCAGCTTCCACTTGGCCAGCTCCTCGGGTGGCAAGCCGTAGATCTGAGCCTCCAGCTCTCCGATTCGCGCCTCCATGCGCGCGTCGTCCGCAGCATCCCACGCCATCACCGCGTTGCACACCCACTTGCTGCGCGGCTCGAACGTGATCGCGAGCGGCCGGCCGGCTGTCGTTGTGGCGCGGAGCCGCACGTTGCGGAACTGGTAGGAGCCCTCGAACCGCACGCGCGTCGTCGCCTGCTGAGTCTTGACCTGGAAGTCGAAGTACTGGTCGCGCATGCTGCTGCTGGTTCCGCACAACAGGTACAGCTTGTAGCTACCGGCCGGGACCGGGAGCCACAGCGTGCGCGTCACACTCCCCACGATGCAGTCCTCCGTGAGGGGGTTGGTGTAGATCGGTGGGGGCTGCGTGGTGCCGCGGCTGGGATTGTCAACGGGGTCGTGGTAGACCTGCACCGCCGACTTCAGCCCCTCCGCCTGGTCCCACCCGGCTCCCTGATCCGGGGCGGCGACCGTCCTCTCCGTCAGGCGAGTGAAGTCGGCCATGACGGCGGACTTGTCGGTGCCGAGGTCATACAGGAACGTGGCGGCATGGCAGCCGACGGTGAGTACCGACACGATGAGCGCCAGAGTCCAACGCATGTCTTGCCTCCTGGATCAGACCCGGTGGGGGATCGCCCGACGGGCTACTGTGCCCATGGCGAGGTGACCACCCGCACGGCGCGCTCCTGCGGGGGCGCCGCGCCGAGGCGGACACGCATCGCGTACTCGCCCGGGGGCAGCGCCGACCCCGCCAGCGTCAGTGCCAGCGATTGGGGGCCCCGGGTTACCCGCCGGCGGGTGCTCAGCAGCGCCTTGCCCTCCGCCACCAGCGCCGCCTCCGCCTCCACTTCCTCCCCCGGCTTGAGCCCCAGTACGTAGAACGCGGCCGCGAGATGGCCCGTGTCCGCGAACATCACCGCAGGATTGACGGTGAAATCGCCCAGCGTGGGCTGGGCATAGCGCAGCAGGCAGATGTCATCGATGGTGAAGTCCAGCACGTCGTGGTCGCGGTAGTTGGCCTCGGCGATATGGAACTGGATCCCGGTGACGTTCTCGTGGCGGGCGATCTGCGACAGCGGGATCTCGAGCTTGACCCACTCGCCCGGCTTGAGCTCGGTCAGGGTCCGTGAGTAGCCACGGTTCTTGTCGGGAGTGTACAGGCTCATGCCCAGCGGGGACCGGGGGAGAGCCTCCCGCGAGGTGGCGGTGTGGATCCACATGCGGAGGAAGTCAAAGCCCGACCAGTCGCGTTGCCAGGGCTTGCCCAGCGTCAGGGTCATGCGCGGCCAGCCGATCGGGTACGCCTTCTCGCCGGTCGCATAGTCGACGTCGACGTGGAAACGCAGCGCCGCCGAGCCGGTCTTGACCAGCTCCGGCGACGAGGTCAGCGTCGCTTCCGCGACACTCCAGGGCTTCGCATCGCCTCCGGAGGCGATGACCAGCTTGTCCATCGTGCCCTCGCGTACCACCTCCTGCGCACAGCCCACGCCCGCGACCAGCAGACACAACCCGAGGATCACCAACCATCGCATGGAACGCACCGTCCTTGTGCCGCCAACTTACGCGGAGTCGTCTTCCTCGTGCCCGTCGTGATCCGGCTCGTCCGGCTTGCGGTCGCCATAGATCAGGGCGGCACGGCTGCCCACGTCCTGTAGCTTCTCCTGGGTCGAGCGTTCCGGCCCCCCGCCGCCTCCCGTCATCCGCATGAGCGCGAGCCAGATGCCGGCATACACCAGCCCCCCGACGACGGCCATCATCGCCAGGCTGGACCAGTCGCGGCCGCCGGTCTCGGGGTTCGCCGATATCAGGTACAGGACCAGCCACAGGCCCGCGAGCGGCATCCACAGCAGGATGCGCCGCTGGCGGGCGGTGAGCCCGCGTCCGTGCTCACTGCTGCCTTGTCCGGCCACTAACACTCTCCTCCGTCATCGCACAGCGCGCGTCGATGTCATCCTGAGGAGCGAGCGCGGCTGTGCGGCAGCCGCAGCGACGAAGGACTTCGTCTCGCCCGCACAGGATGATACCCGGAACGCTGCCATCGGCACAACCGCGACCGTCGCCGGGGACGAGCCGCAGTCGCGTAGGCCGACCGTCCCGACGCCGCTGCTTCTTGGCCAGCCCGTCGGCGGCCGCACGAACCGGGCCTCCGGGCCGATGTCATCCTGAGGAGCGAATGCGGCTTCGCAGAAGCCGCAGCGACGAAGGATCACATTCCGCATACAAGCGCCTTCGGCTGATGCTGATCCTTCGCCCCAAGACCGCTGCGCGGTCTGGGCTCAGGATGACAGAGGCGCCGGATGACGCGAAAAACAGCGGCGTCGGGACGCTCGACCTACGCGGCGACGGTCCCGCTCCGCGGGATCCGGCCCCTCCGCAGGACCGCCCGGTGGCTACCTGCGCGCCGATGGGACTACCCCGGGAAGCCACAAGCGCCCCCGGCCCGGCGCGACGCGCACCGTCAGCGGCGTCTCGCCGTGGAGGTCGCCATCCGCCAGAAACGGGCATGGCTGCGGCGTGCGCACCGTAATCGCTTCTCCCCGCCAGGCCCGGACGGCCGGGTGGGTCAGGTGAGTGCCCGCCAGCACGCGGGGGAAGCTGCGCAAGAACTCGATGCGAGAGATGTGCTCGACCACCACCACGTCCAGCAGGCCGTCGTCAATCTGCGAGGTGGGGGAGATGCGCATCCCGGCCCCGTAGGAGGTGGCGTTGGCGATCGCCAGCAGGAGTACGCGCCCCTGCCACTGTTCCCCGTCAACGCACAGCTCGACCTCGGTCGGGCGGTACCAGACCAGCTCCTGGGCGACGGCAATGAGGTAGGCACTGAGCCCTCCCAGGATGCGGTGTCGGCGGTTGATCCGGGCGCAGACGCGGGCATCGAACCCGATGCCGATCACGTTGAGGGCCCACAGGGCGCCCGCGTTCACCTCCATCAGGTCGATGGCGGCGGGGCCGCCGGCGATGAGCTGGTCGGCAGCCTGGCGCGCATCGCGGCTCAGCCCGATGGCGCGAGCGAGGTCATTGCCGGTGCCGGCGGGGACCACCCCGGCGGGGACCCCGGTATCGAGGAGACCGCGCATGACCTCGCTCAGCGAGCCGTCGCCGCCGCAGGCGAAGACGGCATCGCAGCCTGCCGCGGCAGCCTCGCGCGCCAGCCGCGTGGCGTCCCCCGCCCCCTGCGTGAGCTGCAGCGGGGCTTCCCACCCCGCGGCGGAGAAGCGCTCGCGGGCCTGGTTCGCCGCGCCGACCGCGCGTCGACGCCCGGACACCGGGTTGGCGATGAGTGCGATGCGCAACCAGAGCCCTCACTGTCTGTGTGGAGGATTTCGCCCGGCCGGCGCGAACACTTCACTCGAGGGGCGGCCGCGAAGCCGTTCTGAGGCCGCGAAGCCACCCCAGAATGGCTCGGGAGGGCACTCAGCCGGCCGCTACGCCTCGGGGGCCGCCGGCTCGGCACCCCCCATCCCTGTGAACCTTGCGCCGCCGGGGAGTGTTGTGTACGATCATGGTTGGCCGGTCGGAGCCTGACGACCTGTGCCCGGCTTGTGGCGTGCCGCTCCCCGCCGCACGGCACGCCGCGGTGTGCCCCCACTGCGGCGCAGAGCTGTCCTCAGCGGGCGGTGCATGCCAGGCGAAAGGGTACCTGACACCCTTCGGGTACGGCATGTGCGGCCTGATCGCCGGCGGCCACCTCGGGCTGGCCGCGGTGCTGGTCGTGGGAGACGTCCACCTGGGCGACCCCCGCGTGGTACTGTTCCCTGCCGCGGGCGGTCTCGCCTGCGCGTGGTTGGCGGCCCAGCTCGGCTCGCGACTGCATGTTGGCGTCCGCGCCGGGTATGAGACGGTGCTGCTGGGCCTGATGGTCGCGGCGCTGGTCGTGTTCGTCACGGCCGTCGGGGGCGTGACCGCGCTCGATACCCTCGTCGCCGTCGGCGCCGTGGCGTTTGTGCTGGCCACGCCACTCATCCGGCGCGCGCTGGCCCCGCCGCACGGCGGGGATGGGGGGCACTCACCGGCGTCTCAATCACGGGCGGCGGGGTGGACGCGGCCATTCCGACCGGGTCCTTGACCTGGCGCCACACCGATGGCACGGCTGGCGAGAGCGCACCGCAACGGCATGCAGGCCTCACCCCCGTACGCTCCGCTCCGGAGATCGGGGCACGCCCTCACCCCGGCCCTCTCCCGGGGGGAGAGGGAGTCCACCTCCGCGCCGTCGGGGGGAACAGGCCTGAGGGTGCCGCAGCCGTTCCCCCTCTCCCTCCGGGAGAGGGTCGGGGTGAGGGCGAGTCGTTGCCGTCGCACAGGGATGGCGATCCGTTCTGGGCTGGGGGAGCATTGCGGGCCGCAAGCCCGATCAGTCCGATCTCGCGCGCGAGGCCGCTTACCCGTGAGGGTGGCCCCGGCGCTTCTGGAGGTGTTCGCAGTGAGCATCAAGGAGTCTGTGCTGGAGCGCGCGCGACGCGCCAAACAAGCCAGTGTCGCCCTGAGAACCGCCAGTCCGGCAGTCAAGAACGGCGTCCTCCACAAGATGGCCGAGCTTCTCCGCGCCAAGCACGCCAAGATCGCGCGTGCCAACGCCATCGACATGGAAAACGGCCACGCCAAGGGCCTCTCCCCGGCCATGCTCGACCGGCTGCAACTAGACGAGAAGCGCATCGAGGAGATGGCCATCGCCTGTGAGGAGATCGCCGCGCTCGACGACCCTGTCGGCGAAGTGCTCGACGAATGGACCCGCCCGAACGGGATGCGCATTCAGAAGGTTGCCGTCCCGCTGGGCGTGATCGGGATCATCTACGAGTCGCGCCCGAACGTGACCGTTGACTCGGTGGCTCTGTGCCTCAAGGCCGGCAATGCTGTGCTGCTGCGCGGGGGCTCGGAGGCGATCAACTCGAACATCGCCCTCGCCCAGATCCTCCAGGATGCCTGCGAGCAGTGCGGCCAGCCGACGAGCTGCGTCGAGATCGTTACCGTGACCGACCGCGCCGCGGTCGGCGAGATGGCGCGCGCCGACCAGTACCTGGGACTGATCATCCCGCGCGGCGGCCATGAGCTGATCCGCGCCGTCACCGAGAACGCCACCGTTCCGGTGATCAAGCATGACCGCGGCATGACCCAGATCTACGTCGATGAGACCTGCGACCTCGAGGTGGCCGTCCGAGTTGTGCACAACTCCAAGGTGCAGCGCCCGGGCGTGTGCAATGCGGTGGAGAACCTGTACGTGCATTCCGCCAACCCGGCGGCGGCGCGCGCCATCCTGACCGACCTGGCGGCCGCCGGCGTCGAGCTGCGCGGGTGTCCGCGCACCTGCGCTTTGATGGAAGGCCTCACCGCCGCCACGGACGACGACTTCGACACCGAGTACCTGGACCTGATCCTCTCCGTCAAGTTGGTCGACTCACTGGATGAGGTCCTGTCGGAGATCGCGCTGCATACCAGTGGGCTCACCGAGTGCATCATCAGCGACAACCCCGCGCACGCCGAGCGCTTCCTGGCGGAGGTCGATTCGGCGGCCGTGTACCACAATGTCGCAACGCGCTTCACCGACGGCGTCGAGTTCGGCAGGGGGGCGGAGAGCGGCATGT
>CAZIWQ010000201.1:4037-9003 GCA_964542355.1 uncultured Armatimonadia bacterium | reverse complement strand
CGCGCAGCGGTCTTCGGGCGAAGGATCAGCATCAGCCGGAGGCGCTTGTATGCGGAATGTGATCCTTCGTCGCTGCGGCTTCTGCGAAGCCGCATTCGCTCCTCAGGATGACGTCGGCCCGGAGGCCCGGTTCGGGTGGACGCCGACGGGCTGGCCACAAGACAGCGGCGTCGGGACCGGCGGCCTACGCGTCTGCGGCTCATTCCTCCAGCTCGGAGGACAGTCGGGAGCGGCCGGCGAACCAGACCCCAACGGACGGGAGCCGTCACACCATCGGCCCGGCAGGGCCTGCGAGAGGACGCTCAACATGCGTGGCATGGTGGCCGTTATCGGTGTCGTCGTGGCGATCGCCGCAGCACACGCCGAGAAGCCGTTGCTGGACCGTCTCACGATCGATGCCACCGGCCCGGTGACAGTGACCGTGCCGCTGGCGG
The DNA here is from genome assembly GCA_964542355.1 of uncultured Armatimonadia bacterium. Lineage (GTDB taxonomy): Bacteria > Armatimonadota > Zipacnadia > Zipacnadales > JABUFB01 > CAZIWQ01. The sequence goes on along the minus strand of CAZIWQ010000201.1, from coordinate 8,569 downwards.
AGGGGCCACAGAAGCCCGTCTACATGGCCGCGGACGGAAGCTGGAAGCCACTCGCCGTGGACCCGGGTGCGGGCCGGGCGACGTTCTCGCTGCCGACCGACGTCGCGGGCCACACAATGGTGATCCTGGTCGCGCCCCCGTGGCTCCAGCTCGGAGACACGACCCCGCCCGCCGTCGAGCAGCTTACCGTTGACGGCAAGGGCCTGCCGGTGGCCGCCGACACTGACCTCGGACACTCCTCGCGGCCGCCGGGCAGCGTGCGGATCCTGTTCCACGATGCCGCCAGCCCGATCGACGTGGGTGCCGGCGTAGTGCGACTGGACGGGGCGCCCCTCCCCCCGGCGGCCATCACGGCCGTCGCGTCCACGACCGGTGCTGAGACACGGTCCCTCGAGATCGCCCTGCCGGCGGTGGATCCTGGCCCGCACGAGTTGGTCGTGCGGATGCCGGACGCGGCGCCGCGCGCCAACTTCGCCGGCGTCACCCTCCGCTACACCACCGGCCCGCTGCTCAAGGACGGTGGGTTCGAGCAGCTCAAAGCTGATGGCACGCTGGCGGAGTGGGCCGCGGGGATGTGGTCTGCCGATGCGAACACGAAGGCCGAGGTGAAGTCCGCGGCGGGGGGGCACAGCGGCCAGCGCTGTGCCGAGCTGACGGGGACCGCGGGGAGTCTGAACCTGGTGCTGGGTCAGCGGGTGTTGCTGACTGCGGGCCGCAAGTATGTTGTCCGCGGGTTCTACCAGGCCGCCAGCCCGGCCGGTTACCTGTCGATGATCAATGAGGCCAAAGGGGAGAACCAGCAATACCTGAACTCCGACCGGCTCAAGCCGGTGGAGGCATGGACGGCCTTCGAGTGGCGGTTCGCCGCCAAGCCCGCGCCGGCCTATACGCTCTATCTGCGCAATGGGGCGAAGGGAACCGTGAGGTTCGACGACCTGGTGTTGGAGGAGGAGTGACGTCACACCCCGGCAGGCTTCCCGCGCTACCGCCTGTCGAGCAACCGGCGGAACTCCGCGACGGTCAGTCCGGCGTCGCGGATGATGCCGCGGAGGGTACCTGCACGCAGGTCGGCCCCTCCATGCACCGGAACGGACACACTCAACTCACGCTCCGGGTGCCAGAGGACCACATGCGCGCCGCTCTGGCGGTCGAGAAGGTCAAAGGCCACGGTCGCGACGTCCGCAGGGACGGGCTTCCCGTGGGCGTGGAGCGACTCGATGAACAGCCGGATTGCATCCTCCACCATCTGCAGAGCCTGTGGAACGTCGTCGCCCTGGGTATGACACCCCTTGAGCGCCGGAACAGAGACGGAGTACCCACCGTCGCGTTCCCTGAGCAGGACCACCGTGTACGTCTGGTCCACCACCTTCACCTCCCGAGGCGACTGGCGAGCTGCGGTTGCTGCCAACGGCCCTCAGCGTAAGCCATCCGTGTGCGGAGCGCAAGCGCAGACGAGGTCTACCCCGGCTCCGGGCTCGGAGGGGAGGCTGGGGGGGCCGCCGCCACCGCCTCCAGCATCGCGACGAGGTTCTCCGGTGGCGTCCCCGCCTGGACGTTGTGGATCGGGTTGAACACATAGCCCCCCCGGCTCCCGAAGACCTGGCAGCGCTGCCGCGCCTCCGCCGCCACCTGCTGAGGAGTGCCGTGGCACAGCGTGCTCTGCGTGTTGATGCCCCCGCCCCAGAACACGATCCGGCCCCCGAAGTCGGCGGCAAGCTGTTCCGCCGCCATGCCCTCGGCCGTCACCTGCACCGGGTTGAAGATGTCCACGCCCATCTCAATGAAGGTGGGCAAGAGCTCCCGATTCGACCCGCAACTGTGGTAGAAGGTCTTCGCGCTCGTGTGGGCATGAATCCAGTCGTTGATGCGGCGGTAGGCAGGGGCGAACAGCTCGGCAAACAGCGCCGGCCGGAACAGCTCGCCCCGCTGCGTGCCATAGTCGTAGCCGGAGACAAGCCAGGCGACACAACGGTCGCCCACCGCCTGATAGTAGCGCCGGGCACTGTCGATGGCATTGTCGGCGGCCGCCGCCAACACCTCGCGGCACCACGCGGGCTCCGTCGCGAGGGCCACCATCTGGTCGCCGAAGCTCAGGGGCAGCCCCAGCCCTCCCGCCCAGAACTCCCCCAGCAAGGCGTAGTCGGTGGTCTCGGACAGCTCCCGCGCGGAGCGGGCCGCGAACTCCAGCGTCTCCTCGTCCAGCGGACGCAGGCTCCGGGCATAGCGGTCCGCGTCTGGCAGCTCGAGCCGAGCGCTCATCCCGGTCGTCCCGAGCGTGTCAAAGTAGTACCCGCGATGTGGCATCCGGGCCACGAACGGGCCCGCCGGGTCGCGCGCATCGCGCAGGAGCAGATCGCCGCGCTCGTCAACGGTGGGGTTGAAGTCCGCCGGCACCTGCACCGCGGTACCGTCCCACAGCTCCCACGGCTTCCACCGGTCGATGCGCAGGCCGAACTCGGGCCGGTACTGGTGGACTGCGGCGACGTCGAGGTGGAAGCGCCGGCGCACCGGCTCCTCCACTTCGGCCAGCATCTGGAACAGGTCATACACCCGGGGAGGGGGCAAGTCGAGGCCACAGTGGCGGCATAGGGCCTGATAGGCGAACACGCTAATGCCCGTCACGCGCGAGCCGCCGAGGTCGATCGGGACGCGGTCGGGCGCCAGGTGGTTGACGGCACGCCACACACGCTCGCGCGGGGTCATGCGAGGCCTCCTGTCACTCGGCGTTGCTTGAGGACGTAACCCCCGCGTCGCCTCCGCTGCACGAGCCCCCCTCATGGCCCGGGGCCCCTCCCGAGCACGTGCTCGCGGCGGCCGCAGTCGCCGGCTCGGGGGTCTTGAACAATGGCTTCGGCACCGCCGGAGCAGCCGTCAGGCTCTTCCCGTGCCCATCGACGAACTCGACATTCGCGGCGCGCCCCGTGTGACGGAAGGCCAGGGCTCCCAGGTCGGCGACGGAGTTGGCCCGGACCTCAGCGGAGTCGAACACGAGCGGTGTGCTCTCCGGCGCCGCCACCAGCGACGAGCTCCCTCCCCCCAGCGGCCGGAACAACGAGTACCCCGCCGGCAGTGGCTTCCCGCCCGGGTTCTGCAGCCGCTGCACCTGTTCGGGTGTCGCCATGAACTCGGTGCATACCATGGTCTTGAGGTCATCGACGTACTTGGCGCACAGCACGTCAGACCACCGCGCCGCGGGGGGATAGCGCCCGCCATAGTCGCCGGCATACAGTCCCAGGGACGTCGTGACTGCCTTGAGATTGGCGAGACACTGGTCGCGCGGCGCCTGGCGCAGGCTGGGGTAGACCGCGAAGCCGCCGATGGCGAGGATGAATGCGACGACGAGCGCGGCGGCCAGCATCTCGCTACGCTTGAGCTGCATTGGGCATCAACTCCAGTTGAGGGGGCCGCCTTGGCATCACGACCGCCACAGGTGTGCGCACCAGAAAACCGCCGCAACGGCGTGCTGCGGCACGGAGACTGCCATCCTCTAGATGTCGGTCGCCGGGCGTCAGGTTCCCGCTCCCACGGCCCATCCCTGCCGGCAGGGCATCCGGCCGGCCGCGGCGAATCGTGCACCATCCAATCCAGCGCCCCGCGGAGGAACAGCCATGAAGCTCGCCATCTGCAATGAGATCTTCTGGACCGAAGACCAGGACAAGTGGACGATTGCGCGCCAGTTCGAGGCGGCCGCGGAGATGGGCTTCGACGGCCTCGAGATCTCCCCCTTCACCCTCAACTTCGATGCCCGCCAGATCACCGCCGCCCAGAAGCAGGAGGTCGTGGACTGCGCGGCCCGCACCGGTGTCGCTGTGGCCGGCATCCACTGGCTCCTGTCACGCACCGAGGGCTTCCACGTCACCGATCCCGATCCCGACGTGCGCGAGCGCACAGCCCGCTACATGGAGGACCTCGTGCGCCTCGGTGTGGAGCTCGGCGGGACGATGATGGTCGTTGGCTCCCCCCAGCAGCGCTCGGCCAAGCCCGGTGTCACTCCCGAACAGGCCTGGCAGTGGTTCTCCGACTGCATGCGCCGCTGCGGAGAAGTCGGCGCCGAGGCCGACTTCAAGATCTGCATCGAGCCACTCGCCGCGGCTACCCAGAACAACTTCATCTACAAGGCGGCCGAAGCCCGCGCCATGGCCGCCCAGATCGGCATGCCCAATGTCGGGATCATCATCGATACCTACAGCGGCTCGCAGGAGGAAGCCGACCTGCCGGCCGAGATCCGCAAGAGCAAAGACGTCCTGTTCCACTTCCACTGCAACGATCTGAACAAGCGCGCGCCGGGCTGGGGCGACACCGACTTCGTCCCCATCATGCGGGCGCTCTCCGACATCGACTACCAGCGCTTTGCGTCCATCGAAGTGTTCGACTTCGAGCTCGACGCCGTCACCCATTGCCGCCGGGGCCTGGAGACCCTCAAGCAGGCTCTCCTGGCGTAGCTACTGGCGTAGCGCCGAAGTCGTGTGCCGTCGGCGCGTGGCCGGCCCGACGGGCGCCATCGCATCGATGGGAGCACCGTGCGTCTCGTA
>CAZIWQ010000201.1:0-3937 GCA_964542355.1 uncultured Armatimonadia bacterium | reverse complement strand
GCGTGGCCGGCCCGACGGGCGCCATCGCATCGATGGGAGCACCGTGCGTCTCGTAGCTACTGGCGTAGCGCCGAAGTCCGATGCCGCCTAGAAGTAGTGTGTGTACCCCAGCAGCATGCCGCTGGCATTGATCCCGATGTTCGGCGCGCGGCGGCCGGCGTTGGAGACGTGCTGGAACCGGTACTGAATCCCCCATGACGCGTGGCTGCCGACAGGCCACTGCATGCCGATCCCCACGTGCTCGGCGAAGTTCGTGTGCGTGGACTGCTCCGGCACCAGGTCCTCCAGATGCGTCAGGCCGAGTGCAAGCTCCCAGAACAGCGTGCGCCGCGGCTTCACCGTGACGTACCAGCGGTAGGCCGCCACCGCGCCGACGGCGTGGGTGGTGGTGGCCGCAGCGTCGATGCGTCCGAGCCCGAACTCCGCCGCCACTTCGTGGCGGGGCGAGACGAACCGGGAGTAACGTAGTTGCAGGTCGTCGCCCTTCATGCCCGTGCGAGGGCCGGTCGGCAGATTGTGCTGGCGGCCCCACCCCAGTTGCAGCGAGCAGCTCTCGAGGCCGGTGCGGTACAGCTTCGTGAAGTCGGAACCGTCGCCGGCCGTGAGGGCGGCTGAGCCGGCCGGGGTCGAGACGGTGGCCGCCGCGGTCACCTGCCCCGCCGGCCCCCCACTCTCACTGTCCTCCCCGCACCAGGCGGCTGCCGGCACGTAGCACGACGCCAACCCGCACGCCAGAACGAACAGGCCGCGACCGAGGGCGGAGATCCCCCGTACCCTCTGCTGCGCGGTACCCCTCCCGGCCCCCCCCTGTCGGCCGACCCCGCAGGAGGTGTTCCCCGCTGTGGCGCGAATAGGCTCCCTGACATGCCTGGGACCCCGGTCGCACGGCGAATGCCATGCGCGGGCCTCCGGCGCCTCAGGGCCGTGGTGAGGTCCTGAAGCCCCCCCGCCGGTTCGCCAGGCATTCCACACGTCCATCACCTCTTCTGAAGGAGCCTGCATGATGAAGCCGATCTCCGTCCAGCTCTATTCCGTCCGCGAGGCGGCCGCCGAGGATTTCCCGGCAGTACTCAAGCAGATCGCCGCGATCGGGTACAAGGGAGTGGAATTCGCGGGACTGCACGGGATGTCCTCCGGCGAGGTCAAGTCGATCATCGATGACCTCGGGCTCGAGGTCAGCAGCGCCCACCTGCCGATCCCCGATGCCACCAACGCGGCCCAGCTCATCGACGACTGCAAGACCCTCGGTATCCCCCGCATTGTCGCCGGGTTTGGCGGCGACGCGCTGGCGACCATGGATGGCTGCCTGGCCGCCGCGGAGAAGCTCAATGCCGGCGTCGCCGCCCTCGCCGGCTCCGGGATCGCCCTCGGCATCCACAACCACTGGATGGAGTGGGACCACCAGCTCGACGGCAAGTACCCGGAGGACATCCTGCTCGACAGCGCCCCCGGCATCTTCGCCCAGCTCGACGTCTACTGGGCGGCCTGCGGCGGCGTCGATCCCGCCGCCACCGTCGCTCGGCTCAAGGCTCGCATCCCGCTCCTCCACATCAAGGACGGCAATATCGAGCCCCGCCAGCCCCACACCGCCGTCGGCGCCGGCGTGCTCGACATGCCGGCGATCGTCGGCGCGGCCGACCCCGGCGTGCTGCAGTGGCTCATCGTCGAGCTCGACTCGTGTGCCACCGACATGATGCAGGCCGTGGCCGACAGCTACCGCTACCTGGTCGACGCCGGCCTCGGCTTCGGCACCAAGTAGCCGCGACCGGACCACGGAACGGGTACGGCACGGCTGTCAACCACGGAATTCACGGAACACACGGAAGGAACGGAAACGGCGAACGGCAGAAGGGGGGAACGGCAGAGGAGACAGAAGCGCTATGCGAGGGGTGCCGCATGGGCTTGGTTCGCTACCGTCATCCGTTCCTCTGACCTCTCCCTTGCCGTTGTCGTGGCCGTTTCCGTGTGTTTCGTGTATTCCGTGGTCCTCCAAGTCGTCAGTCGTGCCGGATTCCGTTTCCGTGGTCGCGGGGTCGCGGGCCGCGCTTTGACAATCCGGTGGGGCCTGTCTATAATGCCGGACATCGCTGGCCGCCGGCACCGACGCCCCCTGACCCGTACCCGCAGTGCGCTCCGGAGCCTCCGCATCCCACATCGCTTGCACCGCTGCCTCTGCGCCTGCTACCGCCGCATCGCGGTCTGTGGGTGGCCGCTGTTCCCGCACAGCCATCACGCTACAAAGGATGCTCTCTCATGCGCAAGATTCAGCGGGCCCTCATCAGCGTCAGTGACAAGACGGGGGTCGTGGCGTTCGCCTCAGCCCTGGCCGCGATGCACGTGGAGATCCTCTCCACCGGCGGAACGCGTCGCGCGCTCGAAGCGGCCGGTGTTCCCGTCCGCGCCGTCGAGGACTACACGGGGTTCCCGGAGATCATGAACCACCGGGTCGTAACCCTCCACCCCCGCGTCCATGGGGGCCTGCTGGCCGTCCGCGACGACGCCTCGCACATGGCGCAGGCGGCCGAGCTTGGCATCGACATGATCGACATGGTCGTGGTCAACCTGTACCCGTTCCAGCAGACCGTGGCCACGCCGGGCGTCACGCTGGCTCAAGCCGTCGAGAACATCGACATCGGCGGGCCGGCCATGCTGCGTGCCGCCGCCAAGAACCACAAGTATGTTGCCGTGGTCTGCAAGCCCGACTGCTATGACCTGGTCCTCGCCGAGATGCGGGCCCATGACGGCAGCCTCAGCTTCGCGACCCGCCAGCGCCTCGCCCTCGAAGCGTATGCGCACACCGGCCAGTATGACGCCGCGATTGTGGGGTACCTGTGCGCCCAGACTGCGGCCGAGGATGAGGTGCTCCCGCGGTACTATGCCCCCTGGTACGAGAAGCAGGGCAGCGATCTCCGCTACGGGGAGAACCCCCACCAGTCCGGGGCCGTCTACGCCCAGATCGGTGCCGCCGAGCCCGGTCTCGCCCGCGCCCACAAGGTCAGCGGCGAGAAGGAGCTCTCCTTCAACAACTACCTCGACCTGTCGGCCGCCCTCGAGTGCGTGCGTGAGTTCACCGAACCGACCGCCTGTGTCATCAAGCACCTCAACCCCTGCGGACTCGCCAGCGCTGCGACCCTCAAGCAGGCGTTCGAGGATGCCTGGTCGGGGGACCCCATCTCCGCCTTCGGCGGCATCTTCGGCTTCAACGGTGTGCTCGACGCCGAGACCGCGGCGATGATCGGCAACAACGAAGTGCTGCGCGAGATCATCGAGCCCCGCTTCCGGCAGGAAACCGGTGACACCGAGAGCCTGATCATCAGCGCCTTCCCCGAGTGTGTGATTGCCGCCGGCTACACGGATGAAGCCCTCGAGCTGCTGCGGAAGAAGAAGAACGTGCGCGTCATGCTCATGGATGAGTTCGCACCCGCAGGCCGCTTTGCCGACTACGACATCAAGAAGATCCCCGGCGGTGCGGTCGTGCAGTCCGCGGACGCCGACACCGTGTCCCGCGAGGCGATCAAGGTGGTCACCGAGCGGCAGCCCACGCCGGAGCAGCTCGCGGCGCTGCTGTTTGCGGACCGCGTCGCCAAGCATGTGAAGAGCAATGCCATCGTGCTCGTGCAGGGGACGCGGCTAGTGGGGTGTGGCGCCGGGCAGATGAGTCGGATCGACTCCTCGCTGATTGCCGCCCGCAAGGCGGGTCGCCGCGCCCACGGCGCCTGCCTCGCCTCGGACGCGATGTTCCCCGCACCCGACGGCCTGGTCGCCGCCGCGCAGACCGGGGCCAGCGCGATCATTCAGCCAGGTGGCTCCATCAAGGATGACGAGGTCATCGCCGCCGCCAACGAGCAGGGCATCATCATGGTCGTAACCGGGATGCGCCATTTCTGGCACTAGCGGAGCGGCCGCGGAGCTCTAGAAGAGCGGCCGAAAAGTCGTT
>CAZIWQ010000200.1:0-9015 GCA_964542355.1 uncultured Armatimonadia bacterium | reverse complement strand
GGCAGCCGCGGGGGGGTGCTGGGCGGGCGCGCCCTGGGGGGCCGCACGCCGACCGCCCTTCGGGCGGAACGCAACGGCCGGGCCAAGGGCCCGGCCGTTGCGTACGGGCGCGAGGGTCCCCGGACCCGGCGCCCGCGCGTAGCCCGATGCCTGCGCCGCATGGCGCTACGGCGGCGTGCTACTCCTCCACGCGGATGATGCTGGGGATGGAGTTGACGATCCCCAGGTTGGAGATGGCCGCGAGTGCGGTGCGCAGATAGCGCTGGGGGCCGGGGTGCATGACCCACACGATCTCGGCGAGGTCGTCGCCGACGTTGGCGCGCTGGATGACAGACTCGATGCTGACGCCCTCCTGGCCGAGGATCGTGGCAATGCTCCCCAGGACGCCGGGGCGGTCCCTGACGCGCATGCGGACGTATGCCTTGGCGATCACCTCGTCCATGGGTCGGATCGTGGCGTGGCCTTCGCACGTGCAGGGGACGCGGGCCCGGGCACCCGTCAGGATATTGCGGGCACAGTCGATGACATCGCCGGCGACAGCGCTACCCGTCGGCAGCGACCCGGCCCCGCGGCCGTAGAGCATCACATCATCGCACGCGTCGCCGCTGACGAAGATCGCGTTGAAGACCCCGTTGACCGCGGCGAGCGGGTGCTGCTGCGGCAGGAGGGCGGGATGGACGCGCACCTCGATCTCGCCGTTACAGCGGCGGGCGATGGCCAGCAGCTTGATGACATAGTTCATCTGGCGGGCGTACTCGATGTCGATCGGTGAGACGGCGGAGATCCCTTCGCGGTACACCTGCTCGACATCCACCCGCGTGCCAAACGCGATCGCGGCGAGGATGGCGATCTTGTTCTGGGAGTCGATGCCCTCGACGTCGGCGGTGGGATCGGCCTCGGCGTAGCCGAGGCGCTGGGCCTCCGCCAGGACGTCCGCGAACTCGCGGCCTTCCTGGCTCATCTTGGTGAGGATGTAGTTGGTGGTGCCGTTGACGATGCCGATGATGCGCTGGATGCGCGAGGCTTCGAGGCTCTCCTTGAGCGAGCGGATGATCGGGATGACGCCGCCGACGGCGCCCTCGAACTCCACGTCCACTCCGCTCGCGGTGGCGGCATCGAGGATCTGGTCGCCGAACTTGGCCATCATCTCCTTGTTGGAGGTGACCACCGACTTGCCGTGCGCGATGGCGGCCATGACAAGCTCACGGGCGATGCCGATGCCGCCGATCGTCTCGACGACGATGTCGATGCTCGGGTCCTGACACAGAGCCATCCCATCGCGCGTCTGTAGCGCGACCGGTACCTGGACCTCGCGCGGCCGCTCCCAGTCGACGTCGGCGACTGCGGCGACACAGACCGCGGCGCCGGCGCGCCGGGTGATCGCGTCGGCGTTGGTAGTGAGTACCTGGTACAGGCCCCCACCGACGACTCCACAGCCCAGGATCCCGACCTTGATCTCGCGTTGTGACATATCCGATCCCTCCGCGTATGGCAAGCAGCCGCATGTCGGCGACGGCAACACCGCGGCCGCGAGACCCGGGCCGTACAGTCCACTTCCGGCCGGGTCTCTGGTGGCGAGATGGCTGTGAGTGGCTTCTGCGGGCCTCTGAGCGTAGCGTCGCGGCCTCAGGAAGGCTTCGCGGCCGCTGCTCGAGGGGCTGCAATTGGTGTGCCGGCAGAGCGTGCGGGCATGGCAGGCTGGGCTCAGGCGTGGGCGATCACGTCTCGATGAGCATCAGGGCGCGGCCGGCCTCCACCTGGGTCTCGTTGTCAACCAGGATCTTGAGTACCGTACCCGAGACGTGGGCGGTAACGTCATTGAACAGCTTCATGGCCTCGATGAGGCCGACTGTTTCGCCCTGCTCCACGATCTGGCCGATCGCGACATAGGGTCCCGACTCCGGCGAGGGGGCACGGTAGAACAGGCCGGACATCGGGGCCAGGATCGGCACCACGTTGTCAGGCAGGGGAGCTTCCGGGGCCGGGGCGGCCGCCACCGCGGCGGGGAGGTACGAGGCGAGTGCAACGGCGGCCTCCGGGCCACGCACCAACACCTCCTGCTCGCCGTCATGCACCTCGATCTCGGCGAGCCGCTCCGCCTCCAGCAGCGACAGCAGCCACTCAATGTCTGCGTCATCAATCGGCATGGGGAGCCCCCACTCGGTGATACCTGACGACCGGGCCGCGAAATGCAACTAGCGACGGGCCACCACCCGCCGCTATAGAGGGGAACGCAAGCTGCCAGGATGTCTGGTAGCGGGGGAGGGATTCGAACCCCCGACAACGCGGGTATGAACCGCGTGCTCTAACCACCTGAGCTACCCCGCCACTATCCGAGCGCCCTACTTGCGCTTCTTGCGGGCCTTCTTGCGCCGCGCCTCTTCTTCCTCGCGGCGAGCCTGCTCGATCTCGCGCTGGCGGCTGCGCGCGATCTGTTCGTCGAACTCTACCAGTGCCTGCCGATCCAGTCGGAGCAGTGCACCCATGTCTACGTTATATCTACTCATCGAATGACCCTCCAGGGAGAGAAAGAATACCGTCTTCCTCGAATTGAGTCAATAGCTTTTCCTGGCACGCTCGTGCCCGCGCCCCCGCCGGAGGTCGCCTCGCGAGGACGCCGCCCCCGGCCGCACCTGACCGCCTGCCAAGCAACAACGCCGCCCTCTCGCCGGAACGAGAGAGCGGCGTTGTGTTCTCATGGTCACCGGGCAAGGCAGGTCCCTCCGGGCGATCACCCGGGGAGGCCCCGCTACTCACGACGAAGCGCTGGCACAGCGGCCGAGAAGTCGTTCGGAGGCCGCGACGTTACGGTCACAGGCCCGCAGAAGCCACTCACAGCCGTCTCGCGAGATGCTAGAAACGTCCGCGACCGCCGCCACGGCCGCCACCGCCGCGGCCGCCGCCACCACCACGGCCGCCGCCGCCGCCACCACTGCGGCCGAAGCCACCACCACCACCACCGCCACCGCTTCCGCCGCTCCCGCCACCACCGAAGTCACGACCGCCGCCACCGCCGCCACCACCGCTGCGACCGAAGCCGCCGCCGCCGCCACCACCGGTGCGCGGCGCCATCGGACGTGCCTCCGAGACATTGATCTGTCGTCCGCCAACGGTCTCCCCGTTGAACCGGCTGATGGCCTCCTCTGCCGCCTCGTTGGTCGCCATCTCCACGAATGCGAACCCCTTCGGTGTGCCCGTGACGCGATCACTGACGACGGTGACCGAGACAACCTCGCCGACCTCACCGAACAGCTCGCGCAGGGCATCTTCGCCGGTGCTGTAGGGGAGGTTGCCGACGTACAATTTCTTGGCCATTGCCTTTCTCCTTTTGGGTGACCTGACACGGAAGCGCACCGGGGATCGTGAACCCGGAGACTGGCCGTAGAAGGCCGATGCTCGGGACTGCAACAAGCTCTACTTTAACCTTGCGCTGTCATAAATGCAAGACCCGTGTTGCCGGTATGTCACGGGCTGGAGGGCCGACCGGAAAGGCGACGTCTGGCCGGGTCTCGCCCCTCAAACACGTCCGCGCACCGTCCACAGCTTCCCGCGTGCACGACTGCCAGCCACCCGGCCGGGGGATCACCACCCGTCGCGGTCGCGACGGAGCTCAGGCTCCGGGGGCCGGCGCCTCAAAGTGCTCCAAGAACAGGGTGTCGTCATCCGCCGGCAGCGGCCCGGAGAGCTCCGGGGCGCGCAGCTTGCGCGAGATCCGTAGCTCGTCGATCACCCCATTGGCAGGCGTCCTGGGACTGGCCGTCGAGCTCATTCCGAGTCGGATCGCGGGGCTGAAGTGCGCGGGGAAGTTCGCCGCCCGCGACTTCGCACCGACCAGCTTGCCGTCCACATGAAGTTGCATTTTGCCGGTGCCATCGCCGTTATTCATCCATCCAAAAGCAATGTGATGCCACTCACCCTGCTTCCAGGCCATCGTCATTCCCACTGCGTCTGACTTATCCCTATCAGCCCACATCGCCACCAGACACTCCCCTGCGCCGACCTCGCCGCTGTCATACAGGTACACGGCAAGCCCGTAGTCATTCTCGCCATTGCGGCTGTCGAACAACTGGTGGTAGTGGAAGGGGACCGCTTGTGTGCGGCCGGTGGGGGAGTCCCACAGTGGCTGGAACCAGAACTCGAGCAAGCCCTGCTCGAGGTTGAGCCGCGCCGGGGCCGGCAGATCGACGAAGGCGCCACCCATCAGCTTGACTGCCTTCCCGAACTTGCCTGCGACGTACTCCGGCGGCGGGCTGGGAAACAACGGGACGTTTGCCCCGAAGGCGAAGGCGCAGCCCGGCGCCGCGGCCGTCACGGCACATGTCCCCCGCTCGCCATCCGCCGGCACCGTCAGCCGGTACACATCCATCCCTCCACGCGTGACCTGCACCTGCGTCTCTTTCCCCGACGGCGCGGTGAGCGTGATCTGACCTGCGGCGTCCCCCGCGGCGACACGGTAGCCGCTCTGCTGGTAGACCACAAGCTGCACCGGAACATCGTCCTCGTCGCGCCAGAACGCCCGCGCGCCCGCAAGCGTTGGCGGCGGGTCGGTGAAGGCCTCGATCCCCGCCTTGTCCAGCGCATACAGGTATTCCGGCACCGAGAAGAAGGCGGTCGAGTGGTACGCGAAGTGGAGGTAGAGATCCAGCGTGGTGAGTGACTTGTCCAGGTACTTCCGGTCCCCGCTCAGCAGGTACGCGTACGCCAGGTCGGCAAAGTCGGTGTGGCAGCGATCATCGCGCCAGTCACGGATGTACCGGAACACCGGCCCGATGTGCGAGTCCGTGGTGGGCACACTGTCGATCCACTTCGTCACGAGACCCAGGTACTTGCGCTTCACCTCCGGATCGCCGGTCAACTGGTGGACGTGCTTGATGAACTGCAGGACCGTATAGAACGGCGACATCAGCGTCTTGTCGCGGGCGGCGATGCGCTCGACAGTGGCCTCGGGGTCGGCGCAGATGACATCGATCACCTGCCGCAGGCGGTCGAGGTACTCGGCCTTGCCGGTCGCGCGATAGAGCCACGCGAGGTCGATGCACTGCCAGTTGTCGCGACTCCAGCCCGTGCCCCCGTGGTTGAGCACCCACGGCCCGGCGAGCTCTGCGACCTCCAGCGCGCGCCGATCGCCGGTCAGCAGGTAGTGATCGACCAGGCCGACGATCCAGCCATCGGCCCCGACATCGCAACTGCCCGCGGGCAGCTTGAGCCGCCGCTCCACGTAGCGGGTGGTGGCGGACACCGGGTTGTCGGAGGCGTTGGCGAAGTGCAGGTAGGAGGGGCGATGGACGCCGCCGATCGCCGGGGGGTGAGTGCCGGTCGCGTAGAGCAGCTTGTCACGCAGCGTTGCGTCCCGCGCGCACTCCCGGGCCAGCTTCGCCGGCATGTACCCCGGGATCAGCCACAGCCCCCAGTCCCACTCTCCCGGCACACGCGCCTGCTGCACATCGACATCGCGGAAGTGCCAGACTGCCCGCTCCAGACAGTCGAACACCTCGCGGTCGCCGGTGCGGATGAACTGGACGGCCAGCCCGTGATCGTAGGCCGTCTCGAGGTTCGTGTAGCGGTTGTCGCTGCCCACATCGCCGAAGTTGAGCATCCCGTAGGCGTTGGTGCGCTCGGGCCCGGTGACGAAGTCCGCACGGATGGTGCGCGCGGCTTCCGTCTCGTACAACGTGAACCGCCCCTTGCGCCGCGGCAGCACCTGCCCCCACACCATGCTGTCGCAGTAGCTCTGGGGTACCGGGTAGTACATGACCGGCCGGGTGAGACCACGCGCCGACGCTACCGCGGGCGCACTGTCCCGCGCCCGCTGCGGCACCAGGAACACGACATGGGTCTTGGCGGCCCCCACGTGCAGCCGCAGGGGCGCGCCCGCGGTGTCGGGATAGGCGAAGATCCGCAGGGCCCCGCGGTCGACGGCGAAGGCCTTGGGGTGCAGTTGCCAGAAGTAGCGCACCCCGGCCCACAGGGTCCACGGCTTGCCCGCCGGCGTCACGCACAGCGCGGGCCCCGACCGTGCCGGCCCGCGCGCCCCCCGCCAGGCTCGTGACCCACTCCGTGTGCGTCGGCCCCGTCGTCCAGGCCGCCGTCTCTTCCTCCGACCAGTACGGCTTGCGCTCCGCCAGGACGCGGCGGAACTCCTCCCGCTCCTGTCCCACGATGGCCTCGGTTTGCTCCGGACCGACCTGCAGCAGGCCCACGCGCTCCTGCCCCGTCGCGGCCACGCTCACGGGCCGCTCGGCATCGAGGCCGAACTCCACCTCCGCCCGATCCATCACCAGCGGCAAGTCGAGCGACACGAACGGTAGGTCGGTGAACACCTCGTCGGTGTCCTGGATGAACGTGTGCTCGACCCGGATCGTGGACAGCCCCGCGTAGAAGCTCAGTCGCACGTCATAGGCCACCGACCGGCGGCCCCCGGGGGCGGCATGGTGTCCGACGAGACGCACGATGGCCCGCACCGGGCCGGCCTCCTCGACCTCCACCCGCTCCGGCTTCCCCGCGCCCGATGAGAAGTCGCCACAGCGGAGGGTTCCCGGTCGCGCGCTGTCCACGATCCGCTCCTCCGACGAAAACCTCCCGTCCCCGTTGGCATCGAAGGCCAGGGCCTGGATGAAGCCCGAGCCGCTCCCCCCCACCTGGGCCTGCACGACGCCGGTGGTGACGACCACGGCGTCGCCCTCACGCTTCGCGCTGACGGGGTGCGCCGGGGCAGGACCGGCGGCGGTCTTGCCTCCGTAGCGCAACACGTAGCTCTCGCGCGCCGTGTCGGCAATGAAGCTCACGAGCAGTGTCTGCACGCTCTTGTCCAGCGACCACCAGCGGCTGCTCGCTGCGAGCTGGCATGGCACCGGCTTGCCCGTCGAGTCGAGTAGTGTTGCATTGCGCTCGTTGGTGAGCTGCCCGGGGGCGAGCGGAACGGCCAGGCACACCGGGACGGCCCGGCTGTCGACGCCCGCGGGGTTACTCCGGTACAGGAAGACGTCCGCCGCGTGCGCCGGCAGACTCACACCGAGCCACAGCATGCCACACAGCGTGAGCGCTCTCATGGGACACCTCGTGGGTGAGGGGGGGCGACCGACGCAGACAGGGGCGGGCGCTGCCGCGCGACGACACCTGGGGGACACGACGTTGGGATCGCGGATATGCAGACCCGGTCGGGAGTAGAGGGCCCGACCGGGTCTGGGTGCCGGGATGGCAGTGAAGCCCGCCACCCCCCTCCGGGTGCGGCGGGATCGCCGGTTAGTCGCGACTGGCGTTGTCGAACTTGACCTGCTCCTTGTAGGTAGCCGTCCAGTCGCCGCCCTGGGCAAACCACTTGACGTGACCGTCGCAGAAGCAGAAGTTCGCGCCCTCGTTGTGCAGCTTGAACCCGTAACCCCGCGTCCCGTCGTTCTGGTACAGGTGGTCGCGGTTGTAGGGGTCAGGCAGCGCGGTATCGCACAGTAACAGCACATTGGCGACGCTCGAAGTGGCCACCGTGAACTGGTCTTGCGGCTGTGTGCCCCGCCACCCATTCATGCCGTAGTCGATCGCAAACGGCGAAGCACCTTCACCGTAGTTGTTCACGGTGTTTCGGTTGCTGGGGCAGACGAAAAGCTGCTGGTTCTTGATGTATGGGACTACCGGCGCAACCCACTTGCCGTAAGTCCAGGTGTTGTACAACACCGAGTCGGGGAACCGGCCGTCATAGTCCTGCGCGTACATCAGCAGAGCCAGCCCCAGTTGCTTGAGGTTGGACTGACAGCTCGCCTGCCGTGCCTTTTCCCGCGCCCGGGCGAACACCGGGAACAGGATCGCGGCCAGAATGGCGATGATCGCGATCACAACCAACAGCTCGATCAACGTGAAACCACGACGTCGCATCACAAGACCTCCTGTGGGCCCGGCACGCCGGCCGGGCCGGACTAGCTTCTCTCCCTTGTTCGACACTCACGCGGGCATTTCCTGCCAACTGATCCCGCCGGGCTCACGGGCCGGTCGCCGGGTCACCCTCGAGACGCGGTTCCATCCCTCCCTCCGGGCGGACGTCCCGTCCCCCCGTCACGGCCTCAGTGGGGCCTCTCGGCCGCTCCTCTCAGGCCGAGCTCGTCGTCCCCTTCCTCGCCGTCTTTCGCCGTCTTTCGCCGCCTTCCGTGTGTTCCGTGTCTTCCGTGGTAGGCCGTTGCCGTCCGCCGTTGTCCGTTCCCGTCCGTCGTCGTCGTCCGTCCGTCGTCCGTCCGTCGTCCGTCCGCGGTCAGCTCGCGGCGGAGACCCCGCGTCGCGGGCACACATCGGCCAGAGCGCACTCCGCACAGCGCGGCGTGCGCGCCTCGCACACCCGCCGGCCATGCCACACCATCCCATGCCCGAACGCGATCCAGTCCTCCCGGGGGATGAGGTCCATCAGGTCGCGCTCGATCTTATCGGTGTTGAGGGTCTTGGTCTTCTGGCGGGGCGTCAGGCCCATCCGCAGGGCGAGGCGCGAGACATGCGTGTCGACGACGACGCCTTCGGCCACGCCGAACGCCGTCCCGAGCACGACGCTGGCCGTCTTGCGCGCGACCCCCGGGAGCGTCAGCAGCTCGTCCATGGTGCGGGGCACTTCGCCCCCGAACCGCTCCAAGACGCCCTGTGCCGAGCCGACGATGCTGCGGGCCTTATTGTGGTAGAACCCGGTGGGTCGCACCTCTTGCTGCAGGGTGGCGAGATCGGCCTGCGCGAACGCGCTCACGGTGCCGTAGCGGGCGAACAGGGGGCCCGTGACCTCGTTGACCTTCTCGTCGGTGCACTGGGCCGAGAGGATCGTGGCCACGAGCAGCTCCCACGGCGAGGCCCAACTCAGGGCGGTTGTTGCCGCGGGATAGCCCGCCGCGAGGCGCCGGCAGATCTCGGCCGCTCGCTCGCGGAGCGCAGTCTTCGATTCGCGCGGCATCGGTCATGCCTCCCCCGTGCTGAGCGTGATGTACGTCTCCCCCCGCGACTGTCATCCTGAGCCCAGACCGCGCAGCGGTCTTCGGGCGAAGGATCAGCATC
>CAZIWQ010000199.1:0-9022 GCA_964542355.1 uncultured Armatimonadia bacterium | reverse complement strand
AGACGGAAGACGGAAGACGGAAGACGGAAGACGGAAGACGGAAGACGGAAGACGGCGAACGACTGGGCCAACCACGGAGTACACGGAAACGGCCACGGCAAGGAAGGAGGCTGGAGGGGAACGGCTGGCAGCACGGCCGCGAGCGTCTCTCTGCCGTCTCCCTCTCTGCCGTTCGCCGCTTCCGTTTCCGTGTGTTCCGTGGACAACCAGCCGTTCGCCGTCCGTGGTGCCGGCCCTATGCGCCTATCAACCTTGCGGCGGCGAGGTGAGGGGCGCTCGCGTCTGCATCCCACGGCGCCAGGCCGAGCTCGAAGCGGAACGGCTCCGGCTTGAGGACATACGGCGCAAATGGCGCCGGGCCACAGCTCGCACTCCCGATCCCGTGGTGCTTGTGGTCGAGACTGAGGTAGACCGCCTCGTGGCGAGGCACCTCGTTCATGTGCTTCGCCGCATCGAGCTCATTCCCGCTGCAGCGGCGGGCGGCGAAGTTGAGCGACGGCGCCCCGGTAACCACCAGCCCCCGACCGCGCGCGTCCGCCAGGGTCAGCCAGCGCACCGCGCTGCGGTTGCCGTTCTCCTGCGGGTACACGTACGGTGTGCTGAGGCCGTCCACGTCGCTGTGCCAGCGACCCATACGCTGGGCCTCATAGGTGTCCGGGTAGCTCTCGCCGGGGCCGCGACCATACCAGGTGACGCGGTCGAGGTGGCCGGGGAGCGTCAGGTCGAGCCCGATCCGCAGCAGGATGTCGGGCTCTTCCCATGGGCCGACCGGCTCCCCACTGACCTGCAGCCACAGGCTGCCGTCGGCGCGCACGGTGTACTCATACCGACACTCGTATGCCCGCCGCTGGTTGGGCGGCGCCAGCCGGGCGGCCACCACAATCTGGACGGCCTCCGCGCCCGGCTCGATGGTCAGGTCGAGCAGACGCGAGGCGAAGTGCTTCAGGTCCGGCGTCTCATAGCGGCTCTTGACGCCGAGGGCGCGGTCGTTGTCGGTGACGGCGCGGAAGAAGCTGAGGGCCGGTCCCTCGCCCACCAATCGGCGGCCCTCCCACTCCCAGTCGCGCAGCCGTCCGTCCACGTGGCTCACCGCGAGCGCGAACTGGTCGCCCGCGATCACAGCCTGGCCGGCCTCCTCGATCAGCACGATGTGACCCCTGGCGCTGCCCTGCCGCGCGCGTGGCAAGGTGACCGGCAGCTCGAACTGCCCCCAGGCTACCTCATGCCCCGCCTGCGCCCAGGAGGTGTCGCTCGCCAGACACAGGGCGAGGGTCACATGCGCCCCGAAGCCCACCCCGGGTGTGGCGGCGGCCCCGGAAATGGTCACCTCCGAAGACTGGTGTGGCCCCGTCGCGGGGAGCGGCGCGGCGCCGCTGCGCACGATCGCGCCGTCGTGCTCGAGACTCCAGCTCAGCGCCAGGTGCTCCAGCCCCACGAAGTCATACAGGTTGGTCAGCCGGAACACCCCACGCGCCAGGTCCACCGCCTCCACCCGTACCGGCTCGATGATCTTCTTGTACTGGACCATCCCGGGGGAGGGCTCGCGCCAGGGGAACACCAGCCCGTCGCAGACGAAGTTCCCGTCGTGCGGGTACTCGCCGAAGTCGCCGCCATAGGCATACCACGGCGTGCCTGTGGCATCAGTCATGGCGATGCCGTGGTCGATGAACTCCCACGCGAACGCACCGCACAGGCAGGGATAGCGGTAGATCAGGTCCCAGTACTCGCGCAGTCCGCCGGGGCCATTGCCCATGGCATGGGCGTATTCGCACAGGAGGAAGGGCACCTGCTTGTGGCGCTCATTGCTCGTCGTGCCCCAGTGCTCGAAGTCCTCGCGCTCCGCGATCTTGCGCACCATGTCGGGGTGCGTGTACATCTGGCTGAACACATCGGCGGTGTCGACGCCGGTGTCGCGCTCGAAGTGGACGGGGCGGGTCGGATCGAGCTCGCGCGCCGTCCCGAGCATCGTCCGGGTGTTCGGGCCATGGTCAGCCTCATTGCCCGCCGACCACATGACCACGCACGGGTGGTTGCGGTCGCGCACGACCATTCGCGTCATCCGGTCCACGCAGGCCGCGGCGAACTCCGGCGCCCACGAGGGGTTGGCATCGCGGTTGGACCCATACCCGAAGCCGTGCGTCTCGAAGTCGCACTCGCCAATCACGTACAGGCCGAAGCGGTCGCACAGATCATAGAAGCGCGGGTCGTTGGGGTAGTGCGAGGTGCGCACTGCGTTGATGTTGTGGCGCTTCATCAGCAGCACATCGGTCGTCATCGCCTCGAGCGAGACGGCACGCCCGGTGTGTGGGTCGTGGTCATGCCGGTTGACGCCCTTGAACTTCACGGGGGCCCCGTTGACGCGGAATACCTCGCCGGTGATCTCGACCTGGCGGAGGCCCACCCGCGTGGCGGTCGTGTCCAGCAGGGCACCGTCCGCGTCGGCGAGCTCGACGAGGAGCGTGTACAGATAGGGGTCTTCGGCGTTCCATGCGTGGCATGCGGGCACTGCGAGGTCGATCGTCACCTCGGCTTGCTCCCCTGCGGCCAGCACGAGCCCGGTCTCAGCCATGGCGACCGTGGCTCCCGTCGCGTCCCGGAGCTCCGCTCGGAGTGCTCCGGTGTGGGCCGCGGTCGCCCGATTCGCAACCCGTGCCGTCAGCTCCACGCGGCCGTCGCGGTAGTCGTGCTCGAGGAACGTGCGTACGCACAGGTCATCCAGCCCCGTCGCCGGCTCGGCCTTCAGGTAGACGTCGCGGAAGATCCCCGACAGCCACCAGCAGTCCTGGTCCTCCATGTAGCTGCCGTCCGACCACTTGACCACCCGCACGGCGAGGGCATTGTCCCCCGCCTGCACGAGGTCGGTGACGTCGAACTCCGCGGGAAGGCGACTGCCCTTGCTGAACCCCACCAGGCATCCGTTGAGCCAGACATGGAACGCGGAATCGACACCCTCGAAGCGCAGGATGATCCGCTCCCCCGACCACTCGGCCGGGAGCGAGAACGAGCGTCGGTACACGCCCGTGGGGTTCTCATCCGGCACGTGGGGTGGGTCGATGGGGAACGGGTAGGCGATGTTGGTATAGTGGGGGCGGTCGTAGCCCTGCAGTTGCCAGCACCCGGGGACCTGGATCTCATCCCAGTCGCCGGCGTCGTAGTCCGGCTGCTCAAACCCCGCGGGGGTCAGCAGGGGGTTGGCGGCATAGCAGAACTGCCACTGCCCGTTCAGGCTCTGGAACCGGGCGGCCGCGCGGTGGAGGCTCAGCGCCGCCTCGCGGTCGGGGTAGTGCAAGAGACAGGTGCGGGCGGGGAGACGGTTGATGTGGGTGAGACCGGGGTTCTCCCAGTCGTTGATGTGCCGGCTCATGGTGCTCTCCTGTGGTCGCCGTGGTGCGTACCGCCTGAGTCTACCCGCTGGGCGGGAACGGGTAAAGGGAAGCGAGGGAAGCGAATAGCTCATAGCTAGATAGCTGATAGCCAACGACGAGGGAAAGCGGCTCCATCGCCCCGGTCGTGGGGTATCGCCCCCGCCTTCTCGGCTGACGGGGCGCACGGAATGCGGGCCCGCCCGACGTATCTGTCGGGCGGGCGCCGTGACCGTGCGAAGCACGTTCGGCGGAGCGAAGCGACGTCACCCAGCCCCGGGCTTCAGCCCGGGGATTCAGCGGCCCCCCTCCCCCTTATTCCTCTGTGCTCCCCCGCCGGGCTTGCCCGGCGGGGGAGCACAGGGCAACCGTCCCCCGCGGGCGTCCCCGTCACGCGCCGCGGTGGGCCGAGGCTGCATCTGTCTGGGCCTGTCGTCCGCGCGCCCTCACGGGCGCACACGACCGGGCCGGTCGTCACGACAGGAAGCCTATCGCTGGGGGACCCCGCTGCGCGGGGCCGAGCGTGCTTCGCACGTTGACGGCGTACGGCAGACGAGACGGTAGCGGGTGCCCAAGTGGCGACGGGTTGTGGGCCGTAAGCTATTCGCTATCTAGCTATCAGCTATTCGCTTCCCTCCACCTGCCATCCGCTGCCTCTGGAGGATCGCGCCTGACTGGCGAGGAACCCATCTACAGACCACCACCAAGGAGACACCACTACCATGACCTGTCGCGAGCGATTCCGTGCCCTCGCCAAGGGCGAAGCCATCGACCGCATGCCGTACTGGTTCGGGGGGCCACGCGCGTCGACGTTCGCCGCGTGGCGCCGGCAGGGCCTGTCGGAGGAGCTGCTTCGCACCTGGGGCCAGTTCATCGGCACCGACCCCAGTATGGGGATGGGGAAGTTCTACTGCGGCCCGGTACCGCCGTTCCCCGAGGAGGTGCTCGAGGAGCGCGGCAACTACCGCATCTGGCGCGATCACTGGGGCGTCAAGCGGATGGACGCCATCAATCAACCGACGGATGGCTTCGTGACCCGCCGCTACCTGGAGTTCTTCGTCAAAGACCCCGCGACATGGGCGGAGATGAAGACACACTTCGATCCCCACTCGCCCGAGCGCACCGGCCCCGGCGGCGACGGCGCGCCGCTCACCGACCTGAACCCGAACCGCTACCGCCACGTGGGCGATGGTCCCAACTGGTGGAACCTGGTCGACCAGTGCAACCAGAGCGAGGCCCCCGTGTTCCTGACGGTGCCGTGCCTGTACTGGAGCCTACGCGACATGTGCGGCTTCGAGGGCCTGTCGGTGATGTTCTACGACTACCCCACGCTCGTGCACGAGATGATGGAGTACTGGGCCTGGTTCCTGATGGAGCTGCTCGATGAGCCACTGAAGCAGATCAA
The DNA here is from genome assembly GCA_964542355.1 of uncultured Armatimonadia bacterium. Lineage (GTDB taxonomy): Bacteria > Armatimonadota > Zipacnadia > Zipacnadales > JABUFB01 > CAZIWQ01. Next base: position 4,255 of record CAZIWQ010000199.1, on the reverse strand, counting down.
GGTGGACAAGGTCTGCCTCAACGAGGACATGGCCTACAAGGGCCAGTGCATGATCTCGCCGGCAACGATGCGCGAGTTCATGCTCCCACGCTACAAGCAGCTCAACCAGTTCTTCAAGGAGCGCGGGGTCCTGGTGGTGGAGATGGACTCCGACGGGCACAACCGGGACATTCTCGATGTGATGTACCCGGAGGCGATTGACGGCATTCAGCCGATCGAGATTGCCGCGGGCAATGACCCGGCCCAGTACCTCCACGACTACCCCGGGGTCTACATGTCCGGCGGGATCGACAAACGCGAGCTGCGCTTCGACTATCCCCGCGCGCGGGCGGAGGTTGTCCAGCGCTATCGGGCGGCGCGCCAGTACGGGCGCTATGTCCCGACGGTCGACCACGGTGTACCGCCCGACATCCCTGTGCGGACGTTCCTGTACATGGTGGAGCTGTTGCGGGGTTTCGCCGATGGCGAAGACCTCGACACCTACGAGCCGCCGTGCGAGCTGGAGCGGCAGTTGGGCCCGATTGATGAGCTGTTCGACCCCCGTAAGGCCATCGCCGCGGCGTATGCCCTCGACGATGGGCACGAGGGGTGACGGCTCTGCTCTCGCTGCCGGCCCCGACGGCATCCCATGAGATGGGGGCCTCCTGATGGCCGTCTCCTGTGAACACCGGCAGTTCGTCGCTCGCAACGCCTTGTATCGCCGGGCAGAGCCCGGGTGGCCCTCCGCTCGGAGCCTCCGGGTGGGCCGTGCCTGCCTGATCGCCGCGCTGCTGTGCCTGCTCCCCCTCGCCCCCGTTCCGGCAGCCCAGCCCGGTCAGGAGCTCCTCGCCAACGGCGGCTTCGAGGCCCCGGCTACCGGCGGCACCCGGCCGGCAGACTGGGCCTGGGGTGGCGGCGTACGGTGGGTAGCGGAGGCCGGCAACCACTTCGTCGTCGAGGAAGCCACCACGCCCGCGAGCCTCAGTGTCAGCCAGAACGTCCCCCTCGAGGACGGTCACTGGAAGCTCCGGGTCTCCTGCCGCGTCCGCGTGACCGGGGTGGTGCAGGGCGCGGAAGGCTGGCATGATGCCCGCATCGCCATGCAGTTTCAGGATGCCGCCGGCAAGATGGTCGGCGCGTGGCCCAATGTCCTGCACTTCACCGGCAGCACGCCGGGCTGGGAGCACCACGAACGCGACTACATCGTCCCCCCCGGCGCGCGGCGGCTCTCCCTCTCGTGCTCCCTGTTCTCCACCACCGGCAAGGTTGAGTGGGACGATGTCTCGGTGACGCTCGTCAAGCTCCGGCCGGTGCTGGAGGACGCCACCCTCCCGGAGGGGGTGCGCGCGGCCTGGGACTGGGCCGGCGCCTGGAAACAGGAGACTGCCACGCGGGCCAGAGTGTGCCTCAACGGCCTGTGGCGGTTCCACCCGGTGGCCCTCAGCGAGCGCGACCTACCGGCCGCCGGCACCGGCTGGGGGTACCTCAAGGTGCCGGGGTCGTGGACCCCCTCCCGCTGTGGCATGACCCCGCTCGGGCCTGACATCTGGGAGGAGAAGCTCGACCTCGCCAAGACCGATGCCGCCTGGTACCAGCGCAAGCTCACGATCCCCGCGAGCTGGGCCGGACGCCGTATCCTGCTCAACCTGGACAATCCCAAGCACGTCGCCCGCGTCCTTATCGATGGTCGCGAAGCCGGAGAGATCGAGTGGCCGGGCGGGAAGCTGGATATCACCAACCTCGCCACCCCCGGGGCCGACCATGAGCTGTCCGTCCACGTGCTCGCCCTGCCGCTGGAGGCCGAGCAGCTCCGCATCGCGCGGGAAGACCTCATCGAGAAGGTGCGGGCGGAGGTCAGGTTCCGCGGGCTGTGCGGCGACTGCATGCTCGAGGCCGAGCCCGCCGCCGCGCGCGTCGACGACGTGTTCCTGAAGCCCTCCATCCGTCGCGGCGGCCTCGGCGTCGTCTGTGAGTTGCTCGGGCTGGACCCGGGGCGGCGCTACCGGCTGCGCGCCGTCATTGCCGAGGGTGGCAAGGCCGTCAAGCAGTTCGACAGCCCGCAGTTTGCCGGTTACGCACGCTACGAGTTTTCCGGGGAATGGCAGAACCCTCGGCTGTGGGACCTCGACCAACCGAACCTGTATGCCGCGTCGGTGGAGCTGCGGGATGATGCCGACCGGCTGCTCGATGCGACGACACCGGTGGAGTTCGGCTTCCGCGAGTTCTGGATCGAGGGTCGCGACTTCATCCTCAACGGCAAGCGCATCCACCTGCGGTGCCTGGACTTCTTCAACCACCAACGCGACTTCTCCCTCAGTAGCCAGGACCGCGTGCAGGAGACGTTCCGGCGGGCCCGCCGCATGGGCTTCAACTACGTGATCCACGGCAACTACGACTACGAGCCCCAGTCGTTTTCCTACCTCGCCGACACGTTGCGGGCCGGCGATCAGATGGGCTTCCCCATGAGCTATTCCATCCGTCACGTGTCGCGGATCTACCGGCAGTTCGCTGACCCACAGCAGCGCCGCGACGGGACCCGCATCGGGGACTACGAGGGCAAGCTGGTGCGCAACCATCCGTGTGTCTTCATGTGGGCCATGGACCACAACTTCACGGGCTGGGCGGATGACCAGAACCCGATGCTGCTACCGGGCAAGTTCGAGCCCTCCGCGCTCGACGATGCCGGCATGGCCCTGCGGCGGCATGCCGCCACCCTCGCCGAGCAGTATGTGCTCGGCCTCGATGGCACTCGCCCCTGCTACCACCACCAGAGTGGCACCTTCAACCAGATGACCACCCTCAACTGCTACCTGTGCTTCACGCCCCTGCAGGAGCGCATCGAGTGGCTGTCGCAGTGGGCGGAGGCGGGCGTGCGGCCCCTGTTCTTCGTGGAGTTCGGCCTCCCGCACCAGGCGAGCTGGGGGGGGCACCGCACCGGGCCCTTCATCTGGCGCAACAAGGTCAACTCTGAGCCGCTCGTGCAGGAGTTCGGTGCGATGGTCTCCGGCGACAGCGCCTATGACCTCCCGCCGTATGCCGAGGACCACTACGATACCATCGCCCGGGTCTATGCCCGCAAGGAGCCATTCCACATCAGCGAGGTCCTGGGGGCCTACTGGAGCAAGCGCTGGGAGAAGAACTTCCTCGAGCTCAAGTCGCTGTACACCCATTGCACGTGGCCGGCGTTCCGGACCTACGGGATCTCTGCGATCCTGCCCTGGGACCAGGCGGACCTGTTCAAGCCCGTGCCCAACGCTCCCGGCGGCTCGCGTGAGCTTCCCACGGACTGGGAGAAGCTCCAGCGCCCGGGCCTCGCTCCTGACTACCAGACAGAAGCCGGCGGCGACTGGCTGACCGCGCCGGACTTCGCGTCTGTGGAGCAGACCTCGCTGGGTGCCGAGTTCGCGAAGGTGAACCGCGAGACCCTCGCCTACCTGGCAGGTCCTCCCCGGCGGTTCACGGCGCAGGACCATCTGTTCCGCGCCGGCGAGACGGTGGAGAAGCAGGTCGCCATCATCAACGACCTGCGCCGGGATGCGGAGTTCGGCTATGCGTGGACCGTCAGCATTGGCGGTAGGCCACTCACCGAGGGCAAGGGCAGCGTGCATGTGGCGGCCGGCGACAAGGCGATGGTGCCCTTCACCTTTGCGGTTCCGAACGTGTCGGAGGATGCGGCCGGCCGCATTGAGCTGACCGCGACTCTCGACGGCAAGCGCGATGACACGCTGCACGACAGCTTCGCGTTCACGGTACTGGCTCCCACTCCCCCGGCGACCCCGTCTGCACGAGTCGCGCTCTATGACCCGAAAGGCCTCACGGACAGCCTGCTGCGCGAGACCGGTGTGAAGTACGAGCGCGTCGCCGACCCGGTCCCTCCCGCCGACTGCAAGCTGTTCATCATCGGGCGCGAGGCAATCACCCCGGACGGACCCGGTGTGGCCGTGGCCTCGATCATGGCGCGGGGCACTAATGTGCTCATCTTCGAGCAATCGGAGGAGGTCCTGCAGCGGCGTTGGGGCTTCCGTACCGCCAGCCCGGGGGTCAGGCGGGTGTTCGTGCACCAGCCCGGGCACCCGGTGTGTCGCGGCCTGAGCGATGACCTCCTCCGCGACTGGCGCGGCAGCTCCTCCCTCGTCCCCGCCTACCCCGAGACCGTTCGCTTCCGCAGCCGCTATCCGGAGCAGGTCTGGTGCGGGTTCCTCAACACGCGCACCTGGAAGTGGGGCAACTACGGCGGCGTGGCCAAGTATTCCATCGCCGACCAGGTTTTCTGGTT
>CAZIWQ010000198.1:0-9036 GCA_964542355.1 uncultured Armatimonadia bacterium | reverse complement strand
CACGGACTGTCGCCACGAGGGGTCCCTGCTCCAGCAGGGCTTGGTCAACGTAGTCAAGCGCCGCATTCTGCGCAGCCAGTCTGCCGCGGAACTGCGATAGGTCGGCTGCGCCCTGCGACGCGGTGGCAGGGCGGGCCCCGAGGCCCTCGCGGACCAGCCGCACCAGCCGCAGTTGGCCGTCGGGCTCGCGCACGACCCGCGCGCTGAGGTCGTGTGCCGCCGCGTAGCGCACGTGGGGGACCCAGGCCTCGCCGGCAAGGATCGGCGCCAGGTCGTAGTCGATGACTACTCCACCGGCCGTCACGCGGTCGCCTTCAGGCACACTGCGCCGGTCCAGCCCGACCCCGGTCATCGACAGCCGACTGCTCAGCCGGCTGTCGACCAACCCGTGAGCCTGCACGTCACCGACCTGCAGGGACAACTCGCAGCGTGCCTGCCCCGCTTCGCGCGGCTTCCCATCGGCCTGCATCGCACGCCATGCCCCCACATCGACTTCGGCCGTGAGACCGCGCGCCGCGGCCCACCACGGCGCCTGGGGCGCTCCCGAGCGGTCGGTGAAGCGTAAAGATGAGTCGGCCAGTCGGACAGTGCCCCGGAAGCCACGCGAGGTCTGGCCGCGCCGGCCCTGCGACAGCCGCAGGCCCTGCGCGAGCTCGAATCCCCCGTCCGGGCCGCGGACGATGTCGGCCACCAGCCGGGTCGCCCCCAGGGAGGTGAACTGCGCCGCCGGATCGTCCTGCTGTACCAGGCCGGCCAAGTCGTAGCGCATCTCGACGGCGGCGGCTGTCACTGCCGGCGACTGGTCCGGGCCCGTCCGGACATCCAGTGCCGCAATGCTCATGCTCCGCCCGATGTCCGTGCGCACGGTCCCCGACAGGTGATAGGCACCGAGGTGCCCGGCCACCTGACCTGCGAGTTCGCCGGCGCTCTCCGCGGGCCGGCCGTCGAGTGCCCGCTGCACCGCGGACAGGTCAACGGTCCCCTGCAGGCCGCGCGCAGCCACCAGCAGGCCATCCTTCACATCCAGCGACTGGTCGGTGTAGGTGACGTCGGCGCCGTGCACGATCGCCCGTCCTGCGAGGCGTGTCGGGCGGGCTGGTGGCTCGGGCGGCCCGGGGCCGCGAGCGGAACCGAGCAGGCTCCCCAGCTCGAGCCGGCCTGCGCTGTCGCGAATCACGTTGGCTCGCAGGTCCCACACCTCGAGCTCCTCAAGCTGTTCCGTGGGAGCCGTGCCGGCCACGATGGCGGCCAGCTTGCCCTCCAGCCGCGCCCGTGTCGCGGTCACCAGCTCCGTGTCGACCTCGCCGCGCCGGGTCGTGATCCGCAGGCCCCGCACCGCGGCCTCACGCGACAGGTCCGTCTGCACCCCGGCGCTGAGGGTGGTGTCCATCCCTACCAGTCGCAGCGCCGCCCGCACCTCGCCGGGATGGGTGTCGGCGCCTGTGCGCCGGGCCTCCCAGACCCGTGCGAGGTCAACGTCGGCCGTCAGCTCCGAGGCCTCAACACGCGCCAGGGCGCGGGGATCGTCGGTCCGGCGGAGGTCGATGGTGCGGATGGTACCGTTGGTGATTGCGACGCGAGCCAACAGATCCTCCAGCCGCAGCGGGGGGGCGGTTGCGGTGGCCGGGCGCGCTGCTTGTGGTAGCAATCCCGCCAGCTCCCAGCGGCCATCGGGGCCGATCACGACTTCGGCCTCCGGCTCGGCCGCGGTGATGCCTGTGAGGGCCGCCAGGCCGGGCCGGGGGGAGGCTAACGCCAGCGGGTCGAACTCCACCACAGCCGACGGTGTGCGGGCAATGGTGCGACACCCGAGCTGGTTGGTCAGCAGGAGATCGGTGAGCTCGGCACATCCGCCGAGATCGGCGGACACGGTGACTGCCGCCCGGGCATCGCAGCTCATCGCCACCAGTTGCCCCTGCACGTGGCCGGCCGAGGGACCACGAATGCCCGCGCGCAGGGCCTGCAGGCGCGCACAGTCCACGTCGCCGGCCGCGCCGGTCACCGCCAGCCGCAGCGGCGGCACGTCGGGTGACACGATCTCGGCGACACACGAGAAGCTGCCGGCCCGGAGGCGCGCGCGCAGCCCTCCCAAGAACTCACCCGCCGATGCGGACGTTGTGGCCGGCGTCTCCGACGCCGGTAGGTAGGCCGCGAGCGTCCGGGGGGGCTCGAACGACCCGTCGGCCCGGCGCCGCAACTGCACCCAGGCATTCCCGACATCGACCAGGCGCAGGGCGCGCAGGATATCCGGCTCCGGCCGCAGCGCTGCGGCCGGGTCGTAGCTGACACTGACGCCGCACAGCGTGAGCACCGGCAGGGGCCGAGCCGCCTGGATGACGGAGGCCTGCGCGACGTCCAGGGTCCCGTCGAGGTCGCAGCGGAAGGTCACTGCACAGGTCTCCACCGGGCTGCGCGTGCGGAGGAACCCGCTCAGCTCGCCGACCCCCGCCTCCCAGCGTCCGGCACGCGCGGCCCAGAGTCGGGCGGCCGAGAGTGTGCCGCTGATCCGCGAGATATCCGTCTCGATCGGCCCCGCGGACACGTGGCGGTCGAGTAGGTCGACCTCCCCGTGCTCCACGGAGACGATGCCCCCGAAGCTCTCGAGCACCGGGGCCTGCCGCTTGCCCGGCTCGTTGCTTGTTGCCTCGAACCCGGCAAACACGCGCTCGATGTCATAGCTCCCGTCGGGGTCTCGCACCAGCTCCGCGTAGGGGGTGTCCATCACGCACCGGCGGATCGCCGACGGCCACGGCGCCTCCCCCCTGAGGAGGAGCGCGGCGTCATACTCCAGGCGCACCTCACGGGCGGCGGCGACGGTGTGCCCGATGACCGACCACATCGCCGGGGGTGCCGGCGCAACCCCCAGCGCATGGGCATGCTCCGGGGGCGCGTTGGCGGTGACGAGGAGGTCCCTCAGCTCCAGGCCGCGGGAGAGGTCGGCGGACCGGACATGGGCTGCCACATAGCCATGGGGGAGGCGCACCTCCAGGTCGCCCGTCAGGCGGCCCGCCGCGGCCAGGTCGGAGGCGGTCCGCACACGGAGCAGGCGCTCGAGGTCGGCCTGTGCGGTGCCGACATGGAGCCGGGCGGCAACCGGTCCGTCGTGGTTGAGACTGAGATCCGTGTAGCTCACGTTGCTGTCGCGGAGGGAGACAAGCGCCACCAGGCTCCGCTGCCAGCGGTCCGCCTCGGCCCCCGGCGCGGTCTCGTCTCGCCGCCCCACCAGGGGATCGAACAGGGCCACGAGGTCGAGCCGTCCCTCGCTGTCGCGGGTCCAGTCCGCCTCCAGCCCGTCCGCCACGATGAGCTCCAGCGCGCGTTCCGGGGCAGCTCGGCGCGCGAGCAGGCGGCGCACGTCCACCTGGGCGATCAGCTCACGCGCGACAGCCCGGGGCGTCGCCGCCCCGACGGGCTGCAGGACCAACTGGCGGAGCCGGACGCTGCTGTGCAGATCGGTCGTGAACGCTGCCTGCGCGGTGGCGCCCGGCCAGGCCGCGGCGAAGCTCCCGCGGAGCCGCCCCCGGCTCAGCGGCGTACGGCCGGCGGCCAGCGCCCCGATCTGCCCGGGGGTGATGTCCCCCGCCAGGCCGGTCACCGCCGCGGTCAGCGCACTGCGCGACCCGCGCAGCCCGTAGTCGGTGTAGCGCAACTCACCGTCCGCGATCGTGACACCCGCCACAAACTGGCGCCAGTCCTGCCGTCGCGAGGCGCCGGCGGGCCGGTGCAGCAGCTCAGACACCAGGCGCACGAGGCGCAGCTCGCCACCGGTCTCGCGCACCAGTGTCGCCACGGGTGCGTCCAAGCTGACCTGTCGGATCCCCGCCAGCATCTGCCGGCTGAAGAGCCGGGCCGGGGTGAAGGTAACCGTCCCCCCGCGCGCGGCGAGTACCCGACTCCTGCCCTCCGCGCCGAGCTCCCAGGCCTCGAGACCGGCGAACGTGAGGGAATAGTCCAGCGCGGCGTCGATCCGCGCATGCGCCGCCAGCCGCCGGCTGCGGAGCGCCAGCTCGGCACGCACCCAGCCGAGGCCCGCTACCGATTGCCCGCGCACGGCGGCGGCCAGTCGGCCCGTGTGCACGCGCGCCGCGAGCCGATTCGCCACCACTGTCAGCGGCCCACCCGGGGGCATCACATCGACATAGCGGACCTTGCCCGCAGCCAGCTCGACGACGGCGGTGAAGGCGTTGCGGCCGGAGCTCCCGCCGGCGCGACGACGGGTGCTGAGCAACTCAGCGATCCGCAGCTTGCCGCTGCGCTCCCGCTCGAGGTTCGCCTCGAAGCTATGAACTGCCACGAGCTGCAGTGCACCCGCACCCCGATCGCCGAGCAGTGAGGCGAGCTGGTACTGTGCCCGCACCTCGTTCGCGGCCAGGATCGTGCGTGTGCGGCCCCCGGTGCGCTCGATGATGAGCGCAGGAGTCAGCGCAAGCATGGAGGCCCCGTCGGTAGTGAGGTCGCCCCACGCCTGCAGGTACGGCGTCGTTGCGCGCACAGCTCCCCGGATGCGGCCCCGCTGTGCCCGACCCAGGTCCATAGTGCCATTGAGGCCGCCGGTCCAGGCTACGAGCGGCCCGTACCGCAGGGAGTGGTCGGTCAGCGTTGCCGTGACCGCGGTGAGGCTGACGCGGGGTGCGAACCGCGACCACGCGGCATCCGGCCGTCCGGCCGCGCGTGTCGCCGCCCGTCCCCCTCCCGTACTGCCCGCGATCAGCCGGGCCAGCCGCCATCCGCCGTCGGCCTCGCGAACCAGGTGCACGTCCGCCTGCCGGACGAGGATGTCACGGATCCCCGCGGCAATTCGGCCGGCCACGATCGACTGAGGGTCGAAGCCGACGCGGACCGTGTCGGCGCGCACGACGGGGCCGGACACCGCCTCCACCACCCGCAGCGCGCGCGCCTCGACCGACCGATCGAGATCGACGGCGAGGTGCCCGGTGGCTGTCACGCCGGGTCCGCCGGCGTAGAGGGCACAGGTGAGCGTTCCGGCCCCGCCGCCGCGCCCGCCCGCGCGGAGGGCCACGAGACGACCGTAGTTCACATCCGCCCGCAGGTTCGTCAGGCGGACGGCGTTCAGGCCTCGTCGCCGACTGCGATCGAGATAGGAGATGTCCCCATCGCGGACGCGCAGGCGCGCCGCGAAGGTCGCGGGGGCGCGCCGGGCACGCGAGGGCGAGCGCCGCAGGCCGAGGGCGATCGTCCGCAGTGCGGTAACGGTGCCGTCTTTCTCGCGCACGAGGTGGGCCCGCAGGTCTTCGGCCGCGATGAGCGAGACCGCGGCAGCGGGGGCATCGAGCAGCCGACGCGCGTCCACCTCAAGCCGCCCCGTGCGCGCCCGCACGAGCTCGCGCCCGCGCTCGAGCACGATCAGGTCGGTGAACGCCATTCCCCCGCCAATCTGGCCATCAACGTCGATCACAGCGTGGAGAAACCCGAGCTGGGCCGCAAGCTGACCGTGCAGGGCGCCGACGCACTCGCTCGTGCGACTGGCCAGTGCCCCGAGGTCCAGCTCGGCCTCGGCCCCCGCGAGGGTGAGCGCGAGCGGACGCCCCGCCGCGCGCACCGAGTCGACGGTGAGGCCGAGGTCGGCGTTCCGGAGCAGGATGCGCGCTGCGAGGGGGTGGCTCGACTGCTCGGCACCTGCCGCCCGCGGCTTCCGCAGGGGGGTGAGGAACGTAGGGAGGTAATCCGGCCCGAGTGCCGCCCGGGCCCGCAAGCCCTCCACCGCGATCAGCGTAACCGCCGCCGCCCGCTCGGGACCCACCAGGCCGCCCGCGTCGAACTCGGTGTGCACCAGTGATGCGGTGGCGAGCGGACGCCCCCCGGCGGTGCTCTCTAGATGCGTGATGGAGGCGTGGGTCGTGAGGTCGGTGGCGACGGTCCCGCGAGCCAGCAGGCCCGGAGCCTGCAAGGTCACGGCGGCGGACACCTTGCCCGCCGGCTGCCGACTGTGTCGGCGCAGGGCGGCGATGAGGCGTCCGGCGTCGACCTTCGCGCGCAGGTCGCGCGCCTCCACCACCACGGGCTCGGCGCCCGACCCGACCGCCCAGTCGCGGTAGACCGCGCTGTCCAGCCGGGCGTCCAGCGTGAAGGCAGGACGTGAGCGAGTGCCCGGCCGCGTCTCTTCCTGCCCGGTGCCCCGGGGGAGGAAGGCGAAGCGCCCGTCGGCACCCCGCGTCAGCTCCGCCGAGCCTCCGGCGACGGTAACACCGGCGACCACCTCAATGGGTGGCCGCTTCTGGGCGAGGTAGCGGTCGAGGCGGTAATGGACAGTGACGTCGTGAGGGGCGAGCCGGTCGTGGCTGCCGGCGGGGCCGGTCACGAGCAGGCCGCGGCAGCGCACGGCACGCCAGTTCCCGCGCACCGCACTCGTGAGAGACAGGTCAGGGGTCCGCACCAGGAGCTTGCCGGAGAAGTCAACCGGGCCGGGGGAAGCGTGCCGGCCCTGCAGCGCGGCGAGCAGCCGCCCGGCTTGGGCCGCCGAGCAGTCGCCCGTGAATTCGACCTGGAGTGGGCGGGCACGGGAGTCACCGGAGCCCGGGTCGGCGTACCGCACGTGCGCCCCCGTGACGGCAACAACCGGCCCGCGGCCGGTGAGGCGGGCACGCGCGGAGCCGGACGAGGCACTGCGCGATCCCGGGAGGCTGATCCGGCCATCACGCCCCCGCACGACGTCGGCGCGCAGGCCGTCGACGCGGACCGCTCGGAGGCTGCCCGGGACGTCCCCCGGGGCCCGCGCCAGGCGCCACAGGCTGTAGGAGACCGTGGCCTGCCGCACCGACGCCGCCGCACCGCCGGCCAGCCCTGTCTCGCGCCCGACGGCCACCTCGCGTCCGAGGGCCCGCGCCGCCTCGTGCGCGATGATGTCGCGCAGGCGCTCGCGCAGCCACGCAGTGCGAGTGATACCGCCCCCAACGATCGCCGTGAAGCCGACGAACGTCAGAGCAGTCACCAGCGCGATTGCCAGACCACGGTTGTGCATTATGGGATCCGTCGCGAGTGGTCGCGAAACCTGGCCGAAAAGGCCACATCCGGCCGGCCCCCGAGGCGTAGCGGCCGGCTGAGTGCCCTCCAGAGCCATTCTGGAGTGGCTTCGCGGCCTCCGAACGACTTTTCGGCCGCTCTTCTAGCCTGTCGCATGGTGCGGGCCCGCATCCGGCGGTGGCACCGCTCGCTGGGCGGCCCAGGCCTCTGCGGCGCGATAGCTGCTCCGGACGAACGGACCCGCGAACACGTACCGGATCCCGGCTCGCCGTCCGGAGGTCGCGTACGCGTCGAACTCCTCCGGCGGTACATAGCGCGCCACCGGCAGATGACGTCGCGTCGGCTGCAGGTACTGACCGATGGTGACGATGCGGGCACCGACGGCTGCCAGATCGCCGAGGGCCGCCGTCACCTCCTCCGCGGTCTCACCGAGGCCGACCATCAGTCCCGACTTGGTCAGCGCCCCCTCCCGCGCCACCTGTGCCAGCACGCCCAGGGAGGTGTCGTAGCCGGCCTGCGGGCGGACCGTTGGCTGCAGTCGCCGGACCGTCTCCAGATTGTGGTTGTACACATCGGGGGCCGCGGCCAACACGGTCGCCACAGCCGCAGCATCCCCGCGGAAATCGGGCGTCAAGACCTCTACCTGCGTCGCCGGCTGTGCCTGGCGGAGCGCCCGGATCGTGGCCGCGAAGTGCCCCGCCCCACCATCCGGGAGATCGTCGCGGGTGACAGAGGTTACCACCACATAGCTCAGGCCGAGCTCGGCTGCCGCCTGCGCGACGCGCTCCGGCTCACCGGGGTCCAGCGGCCCGGGGCCGCCGTGCGGCACAGCGCAAAAGCCACAGTCGCGGGTGCAGACGCCACCCATGATGAGGAAGGTCGCGGTGTGGCACGCGTAGCATTCGCCGAGGTTCGGGCAGTGGGCTTGCTCGCACACGGTGTGGAGCCCGTGCGCGGCAACCAGGCGGCGCGTCTCGTTCGCGAGGCGCGCTTTGCCGGTCTTCACGCGCAGCCAGGGGGGCATGCGCAGCCGCTCCCCCCCGCTGCCCGACGGAGCTTCGTCAGCCATCGTAGTTGAACCTCCTGTCGCCGCCTATTCGGCCACCACCGGGTTGGTGAGCGTGCCGACCCCGTCGACCGCCACCTGGACCTCATCGCCCGGGACGAGCTTGACTCCCAGCGCAGCACCGACGCCGCCGGGCGTGCCCATCGCGATCACGTCGCCGGCGTCGAGGGTCAGCATGCTACTGATGTACTCGATGGTGTGGGCAGCGCTATGGTACATCTCGCGCGTGTTCCCCACCTGCCGCTGTTGACCATTGACGAGGCAGCGCAGGTTCAGGTTGTCCACGTCGGTCGAGCCGGCGGGGACCAGGCACGGCCCCATCGGCGCGAAGTTGTCCATCCACTTGCCGTTGAGCCAGTCGAAGAAATGGTCCCACTCGCGCTCCTCGACACGCTCCCAGATCTTGAGCTTGCGCTCGGAGACATCGTTCATGGCGGTGACGCCCGCAATGTACTGGCCCGCTTCCGCGGCCTTGATATACTTGCCCGCCTTGCCGATGACGATGACGACCTCGCCCTCATAGTCGATGAACTGGGCGTGGGGCCCGATCGGGATCGGATCGCGGTCGCCACACACGGTGTTAGGGGTGGGCTTCATGAACACATGGGGGGTCATGGCATCGGCCCGCGTGACACCACTTTGCGTGATATGCTGCGAGGCCTCGGCGGCGTGGGAGGGGAAGTTCTGGGCCAGGCAGAACACCTTCCCGGGAGCGGGCACCGGCGAGAGCAGTCGCACGCGATCGCGCGACAGGCTGAGGTCGGCCCGGGCCGCGGCCGGCTGAGCCGCATACCAGTCGGCATACGCCTGTGCGGCCTGCAGGCACGCCGGGCAGATGGCGATGCTCAGTGCTTGCTCCCAACAGCCCGGGCAGTCACAGCCCGACTTCACCTCCGAGCACGCCTCGTGCAGGCGCGCGAAGTCGATGACACAGTCCTCGGCCCCCAGAAACCCCGTCCGGAACCCCGCCGGCGCCTCGGCGCCGGTCG
>CAZIWQ010000197.1:4722-9061 GCA_964542355.1 uncultured Armatimonadia bacterium | reverse complement strand
CCGGGCGCGGCGGGCCGACGGGTACCGCAGGTACCCATCGGCCGCAAGCCCGGGGCACGCGGCCACACACATGCCAGAGCCCCCTACGGGGGCGACGGAGCCCCGCCTCCCCTCATGAGGGTCGAGATGCACGGTCCCGACCACGGGCGGTGCGACACACGCGATGGCGACCACACACCGCCGGTCTCGCGATGCTTCCGGCGCCCCGTTGGGGCTTGGGGAGGAAAGGGCGCCTTCAACCCCGGGCTTGCGTGGCGGCTCGCGTTGCTCGCCGCACACTGCGCCCGGGGCTAAGCTCCACGGCCCCTCCGGGGCCGAACGGCCCCCCGAGCTGTCGCAGAGGACCAGAAGCACCGTTGACAAGGCACCAGAGGAGCGGCCGAAAGGCCGTTCTGAGGCTGCGAAGCCACGCCAGAACGGCTCTGGAGCGCACTCAGCCGGCCGTTCCGCTTGGGGGGCCGGCCGGATGTGGCCCTTTCGGCCGGACCCCTGGCGGTCGGGCAGACTGACGCTCACGGAGGCATGACCATGGAGCACACGACGCGATGGTTCGGCTGCGCACTGGCGGGACTGACACTCGCGCTGCTCGTGCTGCCGCTCACTGCCGATCGGGCGGTGGGCGACGTGGAGGTGCGCGACAGCGGGCCCGGTTCGCATCCCGCGACCCACGAGTGTACCCCCGGCCACCGTATCGACACGCACCAGATCACTCTCGACTCGGGCACGGCGCGGTATGCCTTTGCCTATTCGGGGTGCGTAGATCCGGCACACGGTGACCTGCGCCCCTCGGCGGAGGGCAACTTCGGCATGCCGGTTCCCACTGCGTGCAACTGGTACTGGGGCGGGTTCCTCGGCGTGGTGATCAATGGCAAGGACGCCGTCAAGTACCGGCTCGCGGACATGCGGGTGGTGGAGACCGGGGCGCGGGGGGCGTTCCAGGTGGTGTGGGCCCATCCGGACGCCGACGTCGGGCTACGGGTCGTGATGCTGCCGGGGGGCAACCACGTCATGGGTGAGCTGGTGTGGCGCCCGCGGGCGGGGGCCACGATCAAGACAGTGCAGGTGCAGTTGCGCTGCTATCCGAGCTTCTTCACCTCGTCGCGCCGCCGCAAGGGTGAGCGCCACTGCCAGACCCCGCGCATCGACGAGAAGGAACCGAAGTCCCTGACGCTGGTCCCCGAGCAGGACCGTTACCTGTACTACTATGACGCCGTGTTCGACACGGCGAAGGGGGAAGGGGACGGTCCGTGTGCGGCGATGGTCGCACCCGCAGCACTCCGGGGCGGCCGCGTGGATATCGGCGACTATGCCGTGATGACGTACCTGGACATGAAGCCCGAGGCGGGTGGCGCCCGGCTGGGGCTGTATGACTTCGTCGGACGGAGCAATGCCGAGGCGGAGGCCTATCTGAAGACGAACGGCGCGGGCGACCTGACGCAGCTCAGGGAGATTGACTTCCGGCCGGAGGCCGTGCGCGTGCTGAACGCCCCGCAACTGAAGGCCGATCTCACGCGGCTGCTGGCCGAGGCGGGCGAGGACGGCAAGGTCTTCCAGGCGAAGGTCACTGAGTTGCTGGCTCGGGTGACGGCCCTGACGGCGAAGGCGGAGGGTGGCGACTGGACGGCCGAGGCCGATCTGGCAACCACACTGGCGAACTCGGCGGAGATGGTGTGGAAGCTGAAGGCGGCCGCCATCCTCAACGGCCCCTAGCCGTCGTTGGCCGTGCCGTTCCCTGGGACCGCGAGCGTCCCGCTCGCGCCGTCGGCCGTGTGCAGGGCGCGTCTCGCCCTGCGGGATGGCGAGGCGGCCGTTCTGCAGAGGGGGGGATCCCCCCGCCCTACAGAACGGCACCGTCTCCTACGCTCCTCCGCTCCTACGCTCCTACGCTCCTACGCTCCTACGCTCCTACGCTCCTACGCTCCTACGCTCCCGCCGTGGGTGCCGTCCTCACCCTCCCTCGCGCCAGTGAGGCAAACGTCCCGCACACACACAGCACCGCGAACACGGCAAACGAAGCCTTCACGGCGTACAGGAACTGCGGGAAGTGCGCGGGCGTGATCTCAGCCTTGCCCACCGCCGCAGCTAGCATCAGCGTGGCAAAGCCAATGCTGAGCATCTGCCCGGTGAGCCGCATCGTCCCCAGGGTCCCCGACGCAACGCCGTAGAGGCGTCGCTCGACCGCCCCCATCACCGCGTTGGTGTTGGGGGAGGAGAACAGGGCGAATCCAAACCCCAGGACCGCGAGGCAGGCCCCGACGAACGCGAGTGACGTCTGCGCGGTTAGCAGCACGAGCGCAGCCAGTCCGGCGGCCGTGAGGATCATGCCGGCCGAGGCGATGAGCCGTGGCTCACGGCGGTCGGAGAGCCGCCCGGCCAGGGGCGAGAACACGGCCTGCATCAGTGGCTGGATGAGCAGGACCGTCCCCGCCTCGCGCGGCGACAGGCCCTGCACGGACTGCAGGTATAGGCTCAGGAGGAAGGCGACGGCGGTGGTGGCGCTGTAGTTGATCAGGGCCGCCAGGTTGGAGCAGGCGAAGACGCGGTTGCGCAGCAGGAGACCGACGTCCAACAGCGGCGCCGGCGTGCGCAGCTCCCACAGCGCAAAGACCACCAGGCCCAGCAAACCTCCGGCGGCGATGCCGCCACCGACCGGGGCCGGCAGGCGCGACATCCCGAGCATCAGTGCAGCCAACGCGAGGCTATACAGGACGGCCCCGATGGCGTCGAATGGCTCTCCCCGGGCCTCCGCCCACTCTCCCTTCAGCCCCCGCAGCGCCAGTGCCATCGTGAGCACGACCACCGGCACCCCGGCGAGGAACACGCTGTGCCACCCCAGATGCTCGGTGAGCACCCCTCCCAGGAACGGGCCCAGCGCCAGCCCGAGATAGACGGAGGCAACCGCGATCCCCAGGACGCGCCCCCGTTCGCCGGGGGGGAAGACCGAGGTGAGGATCGCGATACTGGTGCCGAAGATCATCCCCGCACCGAGGCCCTGCGCGACGCGGAAGCTGAGCAGGGCGGCGAGTGAGTGGGCCACCCCCGACAGGAGCGAGCCGGCGCCGAACACCCCCAGGCCGATCAGGAACACGCGCCGGCGCCCCGTGATGTCGGCCCAGCGGCCGACGGGGAGCAACACGACCGCGGCCGCCAGCAGGTACGAGGTCGCAATCCACCCCATCGCTGCGGGGTCTAGATGCAACTGTGCGCCGATGGATGGCAGGGCCACCGTCACGGCCGAGGTCATGAACGGGATGATGAACGAGGCGGCGGTGGCCACCCACAGGGCGGCACGCTGGGAGGTCGGGTTATCCATGCGTACGCGGCGCCCGCGTCAAGCACGGGCGCCGGCTGCTTTCGGGGGCTGGATGCGGCAACGCCGCGTGGTGATCGGGGTCCGGCCGAGAAGGCCACATCCGGCCGGACCCCGAGGCGTAGCGGCCGGCTGAGTGCCCGCCAGAGCCATCCTGGCGTGCCTTCGCGGCCTCAGAACGGCCTTTCGGCCGCTCGGCTAGTCGCGGTCGCGCAGGACCAGCATCCGCACGAGCTGGAGCGCGGCCATCAGGGCGGCCGCCACATAGGTGAGGGCGGCGGCACCCAGCACCGAACGCACTCCGACCAACTCGTCCGGCGCCACCAGGCCTGACTGATCCAGCATGACCGCCGCTCGCGCCGAGGCGTTGTACTCCACCGGCAGCGTGACGAACATGAACAGCGTCGCCGCGGCGAAGATCCAGATGGCGACGTCCATCACGATCGGCACGCGCACGAACAAGCCGATGATGAACAGGATCCAGCAGAACTGCCCCGCCGTCGCCGCGGGGACGAGAACGCTGCGCAGCCCCAGCGGGCCGTACCGGGTGGCGTGCTGGAAGGCATGCCCTGTCTCGTGCGCCGCGATCGCCAACGCCGCCACGGAGGTGCTCTCATAGACCTCCGGCGACAGGTTCAGCGTCCGGTCGGCCGGGTTGTAGTGGTCGGAGAGAAAGCCGCTACCGAGCTGGATGCCGACGCTGCGGAGGCCGGCCCCCTGCTCGCCGAGCTGGACCGCCCCCCGCTGGAGCAGCAGGCGGGCCACCTCGGCGCCCGTCTTGCCGCAGCGGGCCGGCACCTGCGACCAACGCGTGAAGGCCGACTGTACGCGCCACTGCGCGAACAGGGCCAGGATCACCGCCGGGATGATGATGACCATTGTGCCATCCCACCAGAACACTACCGATCGCCTCCATGATGAGGGCTGCGCCACACCGCACTCGGGCGGAGGGGCGCCGCTCCCCCTGACTACCGACCTCGGGGCGCACAACCGCGCATGCCCCGGGTGGTGTCGTCACAGCCGTCCGCC
>CAZIWQ010000197.1:0-4622 GCA_964542355.1 uncultured Armatimonadia bacterium | reverse complement strand
GTGAGTGTATCAGTAATGATGATACGGTAACCCGTGTTCCACGGAAAGGGGACGCCATGCAGACCAACCTGACGAGCTGCACCACGACCCAGTTCCGCGTGCTGTCCGATGACCAGATCAACCAGATCTTCCTGGCTGCTCTCGAGCTGTTGGAGGGGGTGGGCACTCGTCTGCACTCCGACGCGGCCCGCTCGCTTCTGGCCGAGGCCGGCGCGCTCGTCGAGGGTGAGATGGCGCGCATCCCCTCCGGCCTGGTGCGCGCCATGCTCACCAGCGTCCCGCCGCGCATCGCCCTGGGCAATCGCGAGGGGGACCGCACGGTGCTGCTCGAGAGTCACCGACTCTACTTCGGCACCGGCTCCGACTGCCCCGCCATCCTCGACGCTGCGACCGGTGAGCGGCGCCGGTTCACGCAGCAGGACATCGCGGACGCCGCCCGCGTCGTCGATGCCTGCGAGCACATCGACTTCCACATGTCGCTGGGCCTGATGAGCGATTGCCCGACCTACAGCTACGACCGCCACCAGGCCGCGGCCATGTTGCGCAATACCCAAAAGCCCCTGTGCCTGACGGCGATGTCGGAAGGGGGCCTCACCGACATCCTGGCGATGTACTACCTCGTGCGGGGGGGCCGCGCGGCATTCGAGGCCAATCCGGGCTTTGTCATCTACCTCGAGCCGACGACGCCACTGTTGCACTCCAAGGCGGCGCTGGAGAAGCTGATGCTCGCGGCCGAGCGCCGCGTGCCGGCGATCTACACCCCGTGCCCGATGCTGGGCGCGACGGCGCCGGTCACCCTCGCCAGCGCCCTCACGCTGTCGGTTGCCGAGTTCCTGGTGGGGATGGTGGTGTCGCAACTGACGCGCCGGGGCGCCCCGCTCATCATGGGCGGGGTGATCTCCCCCATGGACATGCGGACCACCGTGCTTACCTACGGCGGGCCGGAGCTGCCCCTGCTGTCCGCCGCGCTGACCGACATCGCCCACTGGCTGCGGGTGCCGATGTTCAGCACCGCCGGGTGCTCGGACAGCAAGTGCTTTGACGAGCAGGCGGCCGCCGAGGCCGCGTTCAGCCTCCTGGCCGCCGGCCTCAGTGGCGCCAACTTGATCCATGATGTCGGGTTCCTCGAGTCCGGGCTGATCGGCTCACACGAGATGGTGGTGCTCTCCGACGAGATTGCGGGGATGGTGAAGCGCTTCCTGGCGGGCGTACAGGTGGATGACGAGACGCTGGCGGTGGAGGTGATCCGGGAGGCCGGTCCGGGAGGCAACTTCGTCGCCCACGAGCACACGGCGCGGCACTTCCGCTCCGAGCTGTGGTTCCCGCGCCTGATGGACCGCTCGCGGCATGCGGCGTGGGTGGCGGAGGGGGCGTTGACGCTGGGCGACCGCATCCGCGCGCGGGTGGCGGAGATCCTGGCGACCCACGAGGTCCCGCCACTGCCGGAGGCGGTCAACCGGGGGATTGATGAGATACTGGCGAGGGCCGACCGGCACGCCGGGGCGGAGGATACGCGGCTGCTGTGACGGGGGGCGCCGGCGCCTGCAGCATCGGTGAGCAGTGTCCGCCACACGGGGCCGAACTGAGACAGGGGGCGGATCCGCGTCCGCCTCCTGGGTCTTCTGGGGCGTCCCGCCAGGCAGCGGGCGGCGGCATCTTCCGCGCGGAGCACGCGTGGCGACCCGACCAGGGGTGGGGCCCGTGGCGCGCATAAACCAGCAATACCTGAGTATGTGTCTGGGGGCTGGGTATACTCGGTGTCACCAGGCCCGACGGGGAGAGGACGCGCCGCGTGGGGAGCGGACCGGTGCGTGACGCAGTTCGCACGTCCGGCCCGCCCAGCGGCGGAAGCGAAAGTGGCTTGAAGACGTCCGTGCGGAGCGAGGCGGACGCGGCAATAGCCTGAAGGATGCCCGCAAATACTGCAGGTGAGGCCCTCAACTGCAGCGAATCAGCAGAGACGGGGGTGTCGTCGTGTGCCTGAAGAGCGCGCACGGGGCGCATCCCCCGGAGGTGGATAGTATGACAACTAACGCAGTCAGCCTGATCGGCTGTGGGCTCTACTCGATCCGGGACGCTGCGCGCATCTTGCGCGTCGCGCCCAGGAGCCTGCGCCGCTGGGCCGACGGATACACCTACAGACTCCCAGTGGCGCACGCATCGCTCGGTACCGGGCGAGATGGCGGTCCGCAGGTGCAAGCCTCCCTTGGCGTTGCCGACGGCCTTCCCCGTCACTCGCGAAGCGACCGCGATCAGGAGCGGACAAGGTTCTCACCCTCGGTCGTGCAGCCGGCGCTTCCCGTCCTGGGTGGCGAGCGGGTGCTTACCTTCGCCGACATGATGGAGCTTCGCTTCGTCTCCTGGTTCCGGCAGCACGGTGTTTCCCTGCGGGTGATCCGCGCTGCGGCAGGGATCGCGGCAGAGCTGTTCGAGGCAGACCATCCATTCGCCTCGGCCAAGTTCGCCACAGATGGTCTGCGCATCTTCGCGCTACTGGCTCAGAGGCGCGCCGACCTGTCGATCTCCCCGGCCCTGCTTGCGCAGGAGCTGCCATCCTGCCAGTACGTCTTCACGCAGATGGTGGAGCCCTACTTCAGGGACATCGACTTCGGGGACCAGTGGGCGAACAGGTGGTGGCCTCTCGGCCGCGAGAAGCGCGTAGTCCTGGACCCAACGCGGTCATTCGGAGAGCCGATCGACAGTGCGACCGGCGTACCTACACGGTCCCTGTACCGGACATACATCGCCGAGGGCGATGTAGACCGCGTGGCATGGTGGTACGACGTGCCAGCCCTGGCGGTAGAACGCGCCATCCAATACGAGCAATCGCTTCTCCCATAGCATGACATTCTTCTTCGATGCCTGCCTGTCGAAGCGGATCGTCAAGGTGCTTCAGGACCTTGACGTGGAGGCTATCGCCCTGGAGGATGAGTTTGGCGACTCGGCTGTAGCCGACACTGAGTGGCTCAGGGTGGCCAGTGAGAAGCGATGGGTTGTGGTGACATCGGATGAGCGCATCCGCCGGAACCCCGTTGAGCGAGAGGTGTTCGAACAGTCCGGACTCGTGACGGTCTTTGTGTACGACGGCTACGCCAAACAGGGCCTCTTCCAGCAAGCCGCATGGATGATCGCTCACTGGAAGGCGATAGACCAGGCGACGGCCCGAGCAAGACCCGGCACAAGCTTCCACGCCAACTGCAATGGCAAAGTCATGGAGTGGAGCGAGTATGAAGACGAGCGCAAGCGCAAGCGCCAGCGGAAGTAGCCATTGGGCGAGGAAGACGCCAGCGAGTTCATCGCTGGCGTTTGTGCTGGGGCGCGACCGTTGATGAACGGCGCGGCGAGAACGGCTGGCGCGCCCGTCAGCTCGGCCCGGACAGCCCGGTGAGCGAGCGGAGCGTGGCGCCGGCGACCTGCAGGTCGTAGCCGGCGGTCACCAGCTCCGCCTGCGCCGCCGTCAACGATGCCTGCGCGTCCAGGACCTCGATGCTGCGGCCGTAGCCGGTCTGATAGCGTGCCTGGGCGATGTCGACGCGCTCCGTGGCCTCCGCGACGCCCTGCCGGGCGACCGCGATGCGCGCGCGGGCATCGGCGAGGTTCAGGTGCGCCTGTGCCACCTCGAGGGCGATATCCTCGCTCAGCCGGCGCAGCTCCAGCCGGGCCGCATCGAGCCCGGCCCGGGCGCTGAGCACTGCGCTGCGCTGCGTCTCCTGGTCGCGGATCGGCTTGGTGGCGTCGACGGTGAGCTCCCAGCTCATCCGCTTGTCGCCGCCGACGAGATTGCGGGTGAACTCGCCGTTGGCGCTGACGGTGAGGTTGCGCGCGGCGGCGGCGAGGCGCAAGTCGGCCTCCGCCACCCGGATCGTCGCCTGGGCCTGCACGACCTCCGGACGCCGCTGCAGGGCGAGGGCAATGAGCTCGCGCGCTGTGCCGACGGGAGGTTGCTCCTCGGCGCCGGCAGTGACGGTCACCGGGGTCGACTGGGGGAGCGTCAGGAGGCGGCGCAGGTTCGCCACGGCCTGCTCCTGGGCGGTCCGCGCGGCGATCAGCTCCCCATTGGCCTCGGCCAGCGCCGTCTCGGCCTGCACGACATCGAACTTCGCACGCATCTCCGCCGCGAGCAGGTCGCGAGTGAGGCCCAGGTGCGCGCCGATGGCGGTGGCCTGGTGGGCGGCCACCGCAACAAGCTGCTGGCCCCACAGCACCTCGAACGCGGCCTGGCGTGCGGAGAGGTCGAGGGCGCGGGCCATGATCGGCGCCGACCTGGCAGCCACCTCCACCCGACGGCGAGCCGCCTCCGCCTCCAGCTTCAGCGCCCCCTGCGTGTACAGTGGCATCGTCCCGCCGGCGGAGAGACTACGGATGTCGCTGGGCCCGGAGCCCTCCTTCCCCTTGCGTCCCAGGGTGGCCGCGAGATCAAGCCGCATCGCCGCCAGCCCCAGGGCCTGCATGAGCCGGGCCTGCGCTTCCGCCACGGTAGTGGCGGCAATGGGCACGTCCAGGCTGCGCTGGAGGGCCATCCCGGCGGCCTGATCGGGGGTCAGCACGAGCGTGCCCGGTGGCCCGGCGGAGCCGGGTGTCGCTGCCGCGGGCGCGGGCGGTGACGACAGGGCGGCACGAGG
>CAZIWQ010000196.1:0-9068 GCA_964542355.1 uncultured Armatimonadia bacterium | reverse complement strand
CGCCCGCAGAACGAAGGGTCTCGTCTTGCGGCGCGGACCCGATTGGCAGATGCTTCGCTGGCGGCCCGCTGCGCGGCCCTGGCTCAGCATGACAGTGCTGCCCTGGTCTCCGCACCCCTGATCCCGCGAAGCGACGGAGAGGTCTACGGTATGGCCTCGGACGTGTGAGACACGACACCACCACAAACGCTAGCCGCACCATCCCGGCACCATCGAACAAGGGGGACTTCGTCATGGACGTACACGGCGGACTGAGCCAGGCCGACCTCGAGATGCGCCCGTTCGAACTGCTGTCAGTAGTCTGTACGCTGGGGGGTGTTCAGTGCCCGCTCATCTCCTCTGAGCGGGCGCAGTCGCTGGTCGCCCAAGTGCGGGCTCCCGGCTGTCGCATCCGGTTCGTCACCGATGCCGACGAGGTGCCGTTCTATCCGTGCCGCGACTGGGCCGCCACGACCCCGCAGGCGGTGTTCAACCGCAAGCGCGACCTCGATGTCCTGCGCGAGCTGGGCATGGCCCCCGGGGCGACGACCCGCGCCCGCTGCGTCTACGAGCGCCTCTTCGCGCAGGTGTCGACACTGGTGGGGCTGTGTGCCTACGACACCACCGGCTGGGAGGGCTGCGGGCATGCGCGGGGGTCGGCCTACGCCGGCGTGCGCGAGCGGGGGGCCGGCGCTGTCGTGGAAATCCCCGGGCCCGAGGAGATCGCGCGCCGCAAAGAGCTGGCGGTCGCGGCGATCCGCACCGCCGAGCGCCTCGTCCTGCAGCCACACATCTTCATGTGCATCTGCTGCGACTGGGCCGGTGGGGAAGGGGGCCGGCCGCGCGGCTCGGATGACATCTACGAGGTGCGCCGGCGAATGGAGGACAACCCCGACATCGAGATCACACTCACCGAGGCTGACCTGTGCATGGTCTGCGGATCGTGCGATGGGCTGGACACTGCCTCCGGACACTGTGTGCATGGCGGGGGCCTGGTGCGCAACTTCCACAAGAACCTGACGGTGTTTCAGAAGCTCGGCTTGATGCCCGGTGACACGCTCCCGGCGCGCAAGTTCGCCGACCTGTTGTTCGAGCGCATTCACTCGACGCGCGAGGTGTGCGGGTATGGCGACGGGATTGTGACCTCACCGCAGTGGAGCATCTGCGGCGGGCCGGAGGGGAACCCGGGTTACGAGAAGACGCGCCGGCGCCGGTTCGTGTAGGTCGGCTACACCCTCAGCAGCTCCCGGGCGTTGCCGGAGGCGATCAGGTCGATGGCCTCCTCGGAGGCACCGTGCTCGCGCAGCAGCGCCACCATCGCCTCGACTCCCGGCGGGTAGGGGTTGGCCTCGGTGCCTGTTACCCCGAAGATGACGCCGTACGGCAGGAACGGCGGACCGACACGAGTGACCCAATCAGTGCCTGCGAGCAGGCGGTTGGCGGGCACGCGCGCCAGTACGCTGCGCACGCCGGGCGAGTCGAAGTCGCGGATCTCAAGCCAGAAGTTGGCGGGGAGGCCGCCGAACCGCCCCTCGATCACCTCCAGGTACTCGTCCACCACCGGGGGGGCGCTGCGGGGTGTGCCCACGGCGTGGGCCAGGATGTAGCTCGCCTCCGGCACCCGCTCGGAGAGGTCACACAGGTCGCGAAGCTGCTCCACGCCGAAGCTTGACGGATGGGTGCGGCTGTTGGAGGTCGAGATGTGCACCTGTACCGGGACACCGTATTGCGCGGCATGCCTCACAATGCGCTCGACGGGTGGGGAGGCCATCTCGTAGCCCATCATGTACTGCAGCATCTCCCCGAGCTGAACGAACCCCCACTGGCCGAAGCAGGTGTCCATCATCCGCAGCGACTCATCGAGGAAGCGGGGGTTGATCATGCAGCTCCCAAAGAGGCGCCCGGGCGCGCGCTCGGCGAGGTCGTGGATGAAGTGGTTGCCCGCCGTCACGCCCCCGGGCTCGGTGGCCAGGCGGGAGAGCTCGGCGCCATCGGGGCTGAGCACGAAGCGCAGGTCGGCACCCGCGCCGTCCAGCACGGCGAGCAGGTCCTCCAGCAGGTGCGCCCGGGGCTGCCCCTCGGGTCCGTAGGCACTGACGTGCACGTGGGTATCGATCCACAGTTGCATGGTTGTTGGCGCTCCGGGACCTGAAGTAGCGGCGTTGGGCATTGCGGCAAGGCATTGGGCAGAGGACGCCTCACAGGGCGTACCCCTCGCGGCCGGAGACACGCCACCCGCCCTTACCCCAGCGCGAGTGGTTGTCGTGGCCGTAGTAGGCCGAGGCGGCAGTCAGCGGGAAGCAGGCCTCGATATTGGACTCCGCGAGGAAGCGGCGCAGGCGCTCGCGATTGCCAAACAACGGCAGGATCCAGCGGAAGGCACTGCAGCGGGTCAGGATCTCGGTCTCGTAGATCTCGATGCCATCCACGCCGACCTCGAGCAGGCCGAGCGCGCGGTGCATGGCCGCCACGTGGGCGGGGCCGCCGGCCGGCCATGTCGCGCCGATGCCCCCGAGCACCGGAACGCCTCGCGGCCGGCAGAGCTCCAGGTAGGGCCTCACATCATGGCCTCCCTCCCCGCTGCAGGTTTCGAGGGGATCGAGCTGAACCACATCCACAAGCCCCTCGGCCACCCAGGTCTCCAGGTCCAGCCCCTGTGCCAGGTTCAGGAACAGCCCCGTGGAGGGGATTCTGACGGCCAGCGGGATCCGCCGTCCGCGCTGCCCCTCGATCTCGCGCAACCCGCCACGCAGGTCGCGCAGCAATTGCGTGAAGAACTCGGCCCGCCACTTGATCCAGCGCAGGTACTCGGCGGTGTTGGTGCCGTCAATGGTCTGAGGGTCGATGCCCGTCTCCTGCCTGAAGCGTGCAACCATCGCGGGATGGTAGGTGAGCATGGGCACCTGCCGGCAGCAGCCGATGAGCAGCCCGTCGACCCCACGGCGCGCCACCTCCAGCAGGATGTCGATGCGTTCCTGCCTGACCTCGGGGAAGAAGTAGCACACGGTGCTGCCTGCGGGGGCTTTCGCGTTCTTGAGCCAGTCATGCCACTCGGGGTGCTCCCGGAACCAGTGAGAGGCGAAGATGCCGCCGTAGGCCTTCCCGTAGTGGCGGTTCATCGACAGCCAGGGCCACACCTGGGAGCCAGAGCGCTCGCGGGTGCCGCAGATCGCCGCCAGCGGGTCCCACTTCTCGAGCATCGCGGCACGACCGGCATAGATCATCACCTTGTCATAGCTCGCGACCGCCTCGGCCAGCGGCACCGCGGGGAAGCGCGTAGCGTTCGGCAATGTGCTGTGGTACTCCACCCACGAGCGGCCGATCGACCAATCCAGCGTCCGCAGCCCCAGCTCCGCCTCGGCACCCGCGGTGGCAGTGAACTGGTCGGCCGCCAGCCGCGCCATGCCGTGGTACAGCTCCATCCAGTCGTTCACACCGTACAGGGGCACCGGCGGCTGCGAGGTCTCGCTCAAGAACGCTTTGACCGACGGCTCTGTGACGGGCACCAGCCGCAGGGCCTGGAGGCCTGAGCGTGCCGTGCCGAAGGGCGTGGCGGCGAACACCCGCACGATCGCCGCGGTCATATCGGTGGCGCAGACGAACACCTCCCCCCGTGTGCCCGCCACCGTCGGTCGCACGAGTTCGGCATCGCCAACCTGCACGAGACATCCGTCCGCGGCCGGTGTGGCAAAGACGGCATAGTGGCCCGTGAGTGGGAGGCGCAGCTCCAGCGGAGCCACCTCGACGCCCGGGGGACACACCACACTCACCCGGCCGGCCGGGCCCTCGAACTGCCACCCCGGGGGGACGGTCTGCGCCCACTGGCTACAGGCCTGCCTGAGGTCGAGTACCGCCAGCTCCTGGCGAGCGGGGTCTCGTTGCAGTGTCCAGGGCGCCAGGGGGCTGATGGGCACGGCCTGCGGGTCCGCGGCGCGCCGGCGGTAGGTGAGGCGCGGCCCCTCATCCCATGCCTTGCCCGCCAGCACCGGGCACAGCCGGACGCGGTAGTCGCCGACGGGCCAGCTCGCAGGATCGAGGGTGGTGGTCGTCGGAGCCCCCGCCGGGCCAAGGTGTATCGGCTGGTGCACCATCACCTTGCCGTCTGCCGCGGTGATCGCCAGCTCGCAGTCAAGCTCCGCCACTCCCGCCCCGGGATTGAGTTGGGAGAGCACGGTGAGCTGGTCGGGGTCCCGCAGGACCTTGTCGCTGAGCCGCATGTCGAGCGCGGTCTCCACGGCGAGGTGGGGGTAGTAGATCGCGCGGTCTTCCGTGCCCGGCACGAAGCGCTCCGGGCCGGCCTTGATCCGGTCTCCGGCCGATCGCGCTGTGGCTTCGCGGGCGGGCGCCTGGCACAGCACCTGGCGGGAGAGCACGCGGCCGGCGGAGGTGTCCCGCAGGGTGATCTCAAGCCGATAGCCGCGCCGGTACATCACTCCGGCCTGGAACTCGTACTGCGTCGGTGCGGTAAGCGGTCCGAGTGCGAACTCGCGTGACTGCCCGCGCGGCGCGATGATGCGCTCTTCGTCGCACCGGCCGTCGGGCAGCCACTTCACGACGGTCACGAGGACCGCCTCGTCTGCGAGACGGCTCCAGTCGGGCGTGACCCGCAGCACATGCGCCTGCCCGGGGGTGAAGGTCAAGGCGCCCTGCTCGGCGAGCGTGTCACGGTTGAGGGCGAGGGTGGCAAGCGTCGCAGTCGCGGCATGCACCGGCAACCGACCTCCTGTCAGCAGACCGGCCACCAGGCAGACCAGCGCGGCGATCCGGCCCGGTGTCGGGGTGTGGGCACAATGGCGCACTCGCACGGCCATGGGCGGGCTCCTTGGGGGGGGAGGCGCGTCGCTCGCGTGTCGTGATGCCGCTGCCCGGCCTGCCGGCCGGAGACCGCACGAAGTGCGCCTCCCAGGTCTGGTCATCCTGAGGAGCGCATGCGGCTTCCCAGAAGCCGCAGCGACGAAGGCCCTCGTCCCGCACCAAAGCGCCTTCGCATGGCGCAGCTCGTCCGCAGGCAGACCGCGCAGCGGTCCGGGCTCAGGATGACAGCCGCGCGGAACGGGCCGGCGGGCTGTGGCGTCGCAGCGTCGGTGTCCCTTCCCCCCGGGACATGCCGAGACCTCGTCGCCTCCGCGCGCGGCGTGAGGCAGTTCGCGGCCGGCAAGCAGGTCGCCGGCGCCGAGACGGCGAATGCACGCGCCAGCATGAACCGGATCCAGCTCTTGCTGTTAACCGGGGGCGTCGTGGTGGCTACCGCGATGTCGGCGCAAGGCGCCGAGAATCAGCCGCCAGCGACGGGACACCCTCGCCTCTATTTCACCGCTGATGACCTGCCGCGACTGCGCGCGCTGCGGGCGGCAGGCCTCCACGCCTACATCTGGCGCAACATGATCTCGTCCGCTCAATGGTGCATGACGCAGTCCCCGTGCACGGAATGGATCGCTCCCGTCGTGCCCGACCCCGACGACCTGAACCGGTACGATCGCCTGTATGCGGCGATGCATGACGCGGCGATCGTGGAGCACCTGGCCTTCGCCTATGCTTACACCGGCGAGTCGCAGTACTTCGATGCCGCGCGGGCGTGGGCCACGACCGTGGCCTCCGTCTGGATCCACGAGGCTGACAATCCGCCGGATGCCGGCCGGGCCGCTGCGGCGCCGCCCATCCTCAAGGCCCTTGCCGTAAGCTATGACATCCTCCATGAGCGTGTGTCCGAGGTCTCGCGCGACGACATCCGGCTGGCGATGGTGACCATCGGTCGCAGCTACTACCAGTGGTATGTGGACCACCCGACGACGGGGGGGGCGGGCCAGGACCGGTGCCAGGAGAGTGTGGCGGCCGCCTCGCTGGGAGTCGCGGCCCTGGCGCTGCTGGGCGAGGAGCCACAGGCCGCCGCCTGGCTGGAGCTGATGGTCAAGCAGCACACCGACCATCTGCTCCCTCATGTCCTGCTGCCGAGCGGGGCGCCGGAGCAGGGCTCGCAAGCCTGGATGCCCGCGCTGCAGTGCCGCCTCATGTTCCTCGATGCGTTGCGGCGCGTGACCGGCCGCGACCTGCTGCGCGAGTTCCCACAGGCGATCGATGCGCGCGTCGCGCTGGCTGTGATCGCCGGTCCCGGCCGTCGCGGCCTGGGCGAAGTGAACCAGTCTATCCTGTTCGGCCCGTCGGATGGCCAGCTCAACTACTGGTCGCCGGCTCTGCTGCTGTTGGCGCGTGAGCGGCGGCAGTCATCCCTCCAGCGCCTGGTGCTGTGGGACCCGGCGCTGGGCGAGGTGCAGCGCACCCGCTATGTGACCCCCAACATCCACCAGCTCATCTTCGCCCTCGGGGGGTACGCCTACGCCTGGTGTGACCCCACCGTCGGGACTGCGCTCGAGCCCGGACTGCCGCTTGCCTTCTCTTTCGCCGATGTCAACGAGGCCTATGCCCGTGCCTCCTA
The DNA here is from genome assembly GCA_964542355.1 of uncultured Armatimonadia bacterium. Taxonomy (GTDB): domain Bacteria; phylum Armatimonadota; class Zipacnadia; order Zipacnadales; family JABUFB01; genus CAZIWQ01. The sequence goes on along the minus strand of CAZIWQ010000196.1, from coordinate 2,656 downwards.
TGAGGCCGGTGCCCTCGTCGTCGGGGTGCGGCACGGTCGCGTTGCTGTGCACGCCGGTGGGCAGCCGGTCCTTGTCGACCCCTGCGATCCCTTCCAGGCCCCACCACCGACGAGCGGTCTGGCTGTGTCCGAGGCGGGTCCCGCAACCACGATCCGCTGCCGCGGAAGCGCTGCCGCCGGCTACGAAGAGCAGTCGCTTGAGCTGCAGCGACCCGGCGTCCTGACCATGGAGCGCCTCACCAAGACCGCACAGACCTGGTGGTGTGCCGGTCTGCCCACGCGCAACGACAACACCCTCGCCTGGCCTTCGCAGACCACGTTGCGGGTTCTGCGGGGCACTCTGGGGATGCTTGCGCCCGATGCCTACACCGAAGAGGCCGCTGTCAGCATGGGCAAGCTCAAGTGCCTCGACCCGACACCGATGCACTATCCGACGTTCACGGTTACACCGGACGCGGGGGGCAGGATCAGTGTGCGGATCGAGCAGAAGAGCAGCGCTCCGGCACCCTCGTGAGCGCCGGTCGGGAGAGCCCTCCCGAGTGTCGGAGCGGCTTCCCAGCCGCGACTTCTGGCTCCCACCGGCTTCGCCGACAGGTTCGTGCGAGCATGGGGCCGGGCAGAGCAGCTTGGGGGGGTGTTGACACGGCTCTGTTCTCTACTATAATAGATAGTAATGCCAGGAAACATTGCCTGGTCTACTATCGTCTCTAGTAGTAACAGTCAGCCATGCGGCCCTGGTCGCAGGCAGAGCGCCCGGCGCGTGATCCTCCCGCCGGATGACAGAGGTGGAGCCATGAGTGCCAGGAACGATCCACGGGTCTCCGTGTTCCGGCCCCGCAAGGACGGGCTGGAAAAGACACTGGGAGCCCTCGAGGCCCAGATCATGAGCGCCGTGTGGGAGGCCAACGGGCCCGTCAGCGTGCACGACGTGCAGGAGGCCCTGATGAGCCAGGGCAAGGAGGCTGCCTACACGACAGTGATGACGACCCTGGGCCGCCTCCACAATAAGGGTCTGCTGGCGCGTGACATGAAGGGGAAGGCCTACTTCTACTCGGCCCGCGTCACGCGCCGCGAGCTCAGCAGCACCGTCACGAAGCAGGTGATCGATGGTCTGCTGGCGACCTTCGCAGAGCCGGCGATGTCTTACTTCGTGGAAGCACTCAGCGACACCGATCCGAGCAAGCTGGAGTCGTTGGCCGAGCTGATCGAGCAGAAGCGCAAGGACAGAGAGGGCTAGCCGCGTGGAGGCGATGCTGACGGCCGCGGTGATGTTTGCCACCGTGGCCGCAACGGTGAGTGCCTTCCTCTACCTGCCTGCCCAGGCCATTGTCGAGACCCTGTCGCCGCTGCGGGCCCGCACCCGCGCGGCGATTTGGCTGTGTGCGCTCGTGCTGCCGCTGCTGGCCGGCCTGGTGGGCACCGGCCTGGGGCTGCACGGTGCCTTGGCCGTTCGCTACGGGTCGCCGCATCTGACATCCAACCGCCCGCACCTGTGTGCGCGCTGGCTGCTGGCGGCCCCCGATGCCCAGTGGCGCATCAGCCTGGCAGGACTGGTATGCCTGGGGCTTGGGGGGGGGGCGGTGGCCCGCCTGGTGCTGGGAGGTGTCCGCTCGGCACTGGCAGGCTCCCGTCTGCGCGGGGCGCTCGCGCCGGGTGCGCAGGCCCTGATCGTTGACGATGACAGCCTCCTGCTCGTGACCGTCGGACTCCTCAAGCCGGTCGTGGTGATGACCTCCGGTGCTCGTGCGGCATTGTCGGCCGACGAGCTGCGCGCGGCTCTGGCCCACGAGGCCTCCCACGTCAGTCACCGCGACAACCTGCTCGACCTCGTTGGCTCCCTGTGCGTGATGCCCATCGTGTTCATGCCGACCGCCCACCTGTTCTTCCGCCACTGGCGCGAGGAGGTGGAGCGGGCCTGTGACGACGCGGGGGCGCAGGCGACGTCGGGGCAGACGACCGCCTCCGCCCTCGTGCGCCTGGCGACGGCTGCGGAGGCGGCTTCGCGACACCGGCTGCTGATCGGGGTGCCCGCGGGGCAGCGGCATGCGCGCGCCGACCTCAAGCGGCGGGTGGGGCGCCTCCTGGCCGATGGGCCGGCCGAGGGCCTGCAGTGGCAGGCCGCGGGAGCGCCGACCGTGGTGGTCATCGTCCTGGGGGTGTTGACCGCAGCGGGGGCGCTGGCACTGGTGATCGTCGCCACGGCCCGGCAGGTGGACGACACGCTCTACTGCCTGGCTGAGACGTTGCTGCGACTGCTTGGGGGCCAGTGAGCGGCAACAGCAAGCCCGGCGGGGGGCGGCGGAGGGGCCGGATCCCGCCGAGCGGGAACCGCGTCGTGTACGGTCGCCGCGTCGGTCGAGCGTCCCGCTCGACACGCCTCCCCACCGACCGGGACGCTCGGCGTACGCGGCTGCGGCTCGTCCCTCGCCGCCGGCCCTCGTCGTCCGGCCCCGCGACAGCCCCCGACGGTCTGCCCAGCCGTGGGTCAGCGGGTCTGGGCGTCCGGGGGCGATGGGTCGCGCAGTGGCCGGGGGCGGGGCAGAGCCCGCGCCTGATGGATGATCTCCAGGAAGACCTCGGGGTCGGGCACGTCCTGCGGCGACAGGGCCGGGAACCGATGGCGAAGACCGGCGGCGATGCGGGCGGCCACGACATG